>DATLPT010000089.1:0-7350 GCA_035535635.1 Lapillicoccus sp.
CCACGATCCTCGGCGACGCGATCACTCGGCACACCGAGGACTGGCACATGCTGCAGCGGGTCTTCGTCGAGGATCTCGACGTCCTGGATGAGCGCCGTCGGCCCGAGCCGTCGAGGTCGGCGATCGGCTCGTGAGGATCGGGATCGTCTGCCCCTACTCCTTCGACATCCCCGGGGGAGTGCAGTACCACGTGCGCGACCTGGCCGAGGTGTTCCTCGCCCAGGGACACCACGTCAGCGTGCTCGCCCCCGCCGTGGAGCGCGCCGTCCTGCCGCCGTACATGACATCAGCGGGCCGGGCTGTCCCGGTCCGGTTCAACGGGTCCGTGGCCCGGCTCAACATCGGGCCGATGGCCGCCGCGCGCGTATCGAAGTGGGTCGAGACCGGCGAGTTCGACCTGATCCATCTCCACGAGCCGATCACCCCGAGCGTCGCGATCCTGGCCCTGTGGGCCGCGGAGGGCCCCATCGTCGCGACGTTCCACTCGTCGACGTTGCGCTCGCGGGCCTACCAGGCCGCATACCCGATCGTCCGGCCCAGCCTGGAGAAGATCACGGCCCGCATCGCCGTCTCCGAGGACGCCCGGCGGACGGTGACCACCCACCTCGGCGGCGACGCCGTCGTCATCCCGAACGGCGTGTTCGTCCACCGGTTCGACCGGGCGGAGCCGCGCGCCGCGTGGCTGGGTACGCCGGAGCGTCCGACGGTCGCCTTCCTCGGCCGGATGGAAGAACCGCGAAAGGGTATGCCGGTGCTCGCCGCCGCGCTGCCGTCCGTGCTCGAAGCGGTGCCCGGACTCCGAGTGCTGGTGGCTGGGCCGGGAGATCCTCGGGAGGTGACGGCGGGCCTCGCGCCGGAGGTGGCCGCCGTCTGCGAGTTCCTCGGCCCGGTGAGCGACGAGGACAAGGCCCGGCTGCTGGCGTCGGTGGACCTGTACGTCGCGCCGAACACGGGCGGCGAGAGCTTCGGGATCATTCTCATCGAGGCGATGAGCGCCGGTGCGCCGGTGCTCGCCAGCGACCTGCCGGCCTTCGTGCGGGTGCTCGACGGCGGTGCGGCGGGGGCGACGTTCGTCAACGAGGACTCGCGGGACCTGGCCCGCCGGTTGGTCGAGCTCATCCGAGACCCGGAGCGCCGTCGCGAGCTGGCGCGGCGAGGACGGCGGCGCGCCGACGTCTTCGACTGGTCGGTGGTGGCCTCCGATGTCATGGCGGTCTACGAGACCGTCACCGACGGCGCCGCCCGGGTTCGGCCGTCGGCCGAGGGTGCGTCCCGGTGGGCTCGGCTGTTGCGGTCCGGCCGTCCGCCACTCGGATGAGGGGTCACCGGCGGTGAGCACGCTCGAGTGGCTGACGATCGCGGTCGTTCTCGTCCTCGTGCTGGGTTGGTACCTGTCCTACAGCGCCGCCCGGCTGGATCGGCTGCACGCGCGGGTCGAGTCGACGTCCGCGGCCCTGGACGCGCAGCTCGTCCGGCGCGCCGAGGCGACGCTCGAACTGGCCAACGGCGGGCATCTCGACGCCGCGTCGGGGCTGATCCTCGCGGCGGCGGCGGCGGAGTCGCTGGCCAACGTCGAGGGAGACCCCGACCGGGAGGCGGTCGAGTCGGACCTCACCGACGCCCTCCACGCCGCCCTGAACCCCATCACCATCGACGCACTTCGGGCGACGGACGAACCGACGGCGGAGTCGCTGACCCGGATCGCCGACGCGGGGACCCGCGTGCAGATGGCCCGCCGGTTCTACAACGACGCCGTGATCGACGTCCGCCGGGTGCGGCGCAAGACCGTGGTCCGGGTGTTCCGGCTGGCCGGGCACGCAGAGCTGCCGTCGACGATCGAGTTCGACGACGAGCTGCCTGAGGGTCTCCGCGCCTGACGTCGGTCCTCTGGTCAGCCGGAGGCGGTCGCGGACGCACGAATACGTGGCCGGAGCACCGTCACCGGCTCACTACGATGGAGACGTGAATGAGGAACTGAACGAGACGTCGCACGGAACCGTCACCGGGACCAGCCGGGTCAAGCGCGGCATGGCCGAGATGCTGAAGGGCGGCGTCATCATGGACGTCGTCACGCCGGACCAGGCGAAGATCGCCGAGGACGCCGGCGCAGTGGCGGTCATGGCCCTCGAGCGTGTGCCAGCCGACATCCGCGCGCAGGGTGGCGTCTCCCGGATGAGCGACCCCGACATGATCGACGGGATCATCGCCGCCGTCTCCATCCCGGTCATGGCCAAGGCGCGAATCGGCCACTTCGTCGAGGCGCAGGTCCTGCAGAGCCTCGGCGTCGACTACATCGACGAGTCTGAGGTCCTCACCCCCGCCGACTACGCGAACCACATCGACAAGTGGGCCTTCGACGTCCCCTTCGTCTGCGGGGCCACCAACCTCGGCGAAGCCCTGCGCCGGATCACCGAGGGCGCCGCGATGATCCGTTCCAAGGGTGAGGCCGGCACCGGCGACGTGTCGAACGCGACGACTCACATGCGGAAGATCCGCGGCGAGATCCACCGCCTGACCAGCCTTCCGGAGGACGAGCTCTACGTCGCCGCGAAGGAGCTGCAGGCGCCGTACGAGCTGGTCAAGGAGGTCGCCCAGCTCGGCAAGCTGCCCGTCGTCCTCTTCACCGCCGGCGGCATCGCGACGCCGGCCGACGCGGCGATGATGATGCAGCTCGGCGCCGAGGGTGTGTTCGTCGGCTCCGGCATCTTCAAGTCCGGCAATCCGGCCCAGCGGGCGGAGGCGATCGTCAAGGCGACGACGTTCTTCGACGACCCCGACATGCTGGCCAAGGTCTCGCGCGGCCTCGGCGAGGCCATGGTCGGCATCAACGTCGACGAGATCCCGCAGCCGCACCGGCTGGCCGACCGCGGCTGGTAGAACCCACCGGACGTCGAGCGCCTCTGCTCAGGTCACCTCGACGATGTCCGCGTCGAGCAGCCGACCCTCGGCGACGCGGAGCACCGCCAGCGTCCCGTGCGGCTGCCGCCGACGGTCCGTCGGCGACCCCGGATTGAGGATCCGGAACCCGTCCACCTCGACGTCCATCGGGATGTGCGAGTGGCCGAACACGACCAGGTCGCAGCCGGGGAACCGCCGCCGTAGCCGTTCCACCCGTCCGGACTTCGATCCGCTGTCGTGAACCATGCCCACCCGCAGGTGGCCCACATCGAGCTCGAGCGTCTCCGGCGCGCCCCATGCCGCCACGTCGGGGCCGTCGTTATTCCCCAGCACCGCGCGCACCGGAGCGTAGGCAGCGAGCTCCTCGAGCACCGACGCGGTGCAGACGTCTCCGGCGTGGAGGACGAGGTCGGCGTTGCGTAGGTGTTCGGCCACCGGAGGAGGGCACCGCTTCCAGCGACGCGGCGCGTGGGTGTCGGACAGCACGACCACCCGGAACGAACCGTCGAGATGCGGGCTAGGGATGTGCTCGGGCATGGTGCTCGGCCAGCAGGTCCGTACCCCAGTCCCGGCGCAGGTCCCGCCAGACGGTATGCGCGTGGTTGGCCCCGTCCTGGGTGTTGTCGTACTCCAGCAGGAAGGTTGCGCCCTTCACCGCGTAGTAGTGCGGCGCACCGAGAGTGGTTGGGCCCGCCCAGGCGAACGACACCTCGCCGATCCCCGCCTCGGAGACCGCCCGCCAGGCCTGGTCGGCGACGGGTTCCGCCGCCCGTCCGAGATACCAGCGCACGAGCGCGTCGAGCCGCTCCGTCTGATGGCGGTCCATGTCCGCGTACCGCAGACCGACCGGCACGACGCCCGGATCGGCGACCGGGTCGTGACGAGTCGCGATGTCGTCGGGCGCGGTCGGAGAGACGAGGGCGACCGCCAGCTGGTCCACCGTCAGGGCGGCCAACAGGTCGCGGGCCAGCGCCTCCTCCTCGCGCAGCACCTGGAGTCCGGCGTACGGGCCATCGCGTACCACTGCCGGGTTGGCGCCGAGGAAGCACGGCGTCGCGGCGATCGCGTCGCTCACGACTGTGGCGTGGATGCCCACGTGGTGGCCGCCGAGATGCCAGGCCCACACCTCGTCGTCAGGATCGCCGAGGACCCGCACCCAGTACTGCTCCGAGCTGCGCCGCTGCCATCCGGAGGTGCCCGCAGACCGCTCCACCTCGCGGAGCACGTCGTCGAGGTTCATCACCTGGCGCGTCCGGTCGGCACCCATCGCGCTCAGGGTGACGCCGAGCAGCTCGTCGAGCGCACCGCGGGCCGCCTCCGAGAGGTCTCTGACCGCGACGCCCGGCCGTGCTCCGGGAAGGTACGTCCAGACCTTCCGGTCCGCCGTGTCGAAGTCCGCCATCGCCGCCGCGCGACCGGCGTCGTCGAGCGCGTCCACGAATCGTCGGGCGGTGGCCCGCAGGGCCCTGGCTGGCTCACCCACCGGTCGACCGTAGCTGACGCATCTCGCCCGACGCCCTCCGCAGGTCGAGCTCGCGACCGAGAAAACGGGCATACTCCTCGGCTGCGCCGACGACGCGCGAGTCGTCCCACGGCCGGTCGAACATCGCGACCTCCACGGTCACCGAGTCCGGTCGCAGCGTCCGCTGCCAGGCGCCGGCGATCACTCCGTCGACGACGACGGCGCGGTTCCATGGGAGCGTCCAGTAGTCGTGGTCGGGGTGGGCGATGGCGCTCCGGTCCTTGTAGGCCATGCCGTACTCGTCGTAGTCCGGCATGAGGAAGCTGCGAAGATCGCCGGCTGGCTCCCCGTCGGCGAGCAGGTATGCGCGGCCGTCCGACTCGACGGTGGTCACCTCGTCGCCAAGCAGGGTCAGAGCCCGCTTGACCTGGCTCACCGTGAGGCCACTCCAGGTCGTGAGGTCCGGGACCGTGGCCGGGCCGCGGGTCCGCAGGTAGCGGCCCACGAACTGGGCCAGCGCATCGTCATCCGACAGCTCTGGCGTGCAGGCCGCCCGCTCGTCGAGCAACGCATAGGTGGGCTGGTTGCCCCGGCGTGGTCCGCTGCAGACCACCCCTTGCAGCTCGGCATACATGAGCAGGTAGGCCATGTCGAAGCCCTTGTCGCCGACCCACCCGGATGGCAACACGGCGCGAATCTCCTTGCGCGTCAAGTGATTCCCGTGGGCGAGCAGTCCGCGCACGAGGTCCGTAAAGCTCTCCAGCCGCGGGGTGTCGAGGTCGAGGCTGCGGTACATGAACGCGTTGGCCTGGTGGACGCGTTTCGCGGTCACCTGCAACACCAGCCGGATGTCCTCCGCGGCCACGAAGTGCCACGTCGGACGGAGCACGTGGAGGCGCAGGATGCGTCCCGCGTCGCACGCCGACTCGACCGCCTCGTCGGAACCGCCGTCGGCCAGGCGCAGGCCGATCGCCCACTTGGCCATCGCGTACTCCTGGGCCTGCATCGCCACCAGGTGCGACACGACGGCCGCCGGGTCGGTCAGCGTCGGCGCGACGAGCTGCTGGTGCGCGAGCCGGAGCCGGCGGATCGTGTCGCCGTCGAGGGCGACCGTCATGTCACCGTCGCCCGGGCGCGGAAGGCGTCGCGCGCATACTCCTCACCGTCGACCACCACGGCGAAGGCCACCGCCGCGCTGGCGGCGTCGAGGTGGGACACGTAGAGCGGCGCGAACCCCAGCCGGACGAGGTCCGGCTCTCGGAAGTCGCCGACGACGCCTCGCGCCATCAGGGCCTGGACCACGGCGTACGCCTCGGGATGCCGGACGGCGACCTGCGAGCCACGCCGGTAGTCGTCGCGCGGCGTCACCACGGCGTCCCCGTGGCCGAGCCGGTCCAAACACTCGACGAAGAACCGCGTCAGCGACAGCGACCGGGTCCGCACGTCGGCGACCAGGAGCCCGTCGTATGCGGAGAGCGCGGCCTCCAGCGCGAGGATGCTGAGCAGCGGGCCGGTGCCGGCCCGGGCGCGGGTGATCCCGCCCGCCGGGTCGAACGCCGCTTCCATGGCGAATGGCCGGGCGTGACCGTGCCACCCCGTGACCGGGCTGTCGAACGCGGACTGGTGCTCCTGCCGCACGTAGACGTAGGACGGGGCGCCTGGGCCACCGTTGAGGTACTTGTACCCGCAGCCCACGGCCAGGTCGGCAGCGTCGTCGTCGAGCCGGACGTCGACGACCCCCGCCGAGTGGCACAGGTCCCAGCTCGCCAAGGCACCCACCTCGTGAGCCGCGTGGGTGATGGCCACCAGGTCCCAGAGCTCGCCGGTCCGGTAGTCGACCGACGAGTACGACACGAGGGCGACGTCGGCGCCCACCTGGGCCAACCGCGCCTGGACCTGCGGCGGCGGGACGCGCTCGACCGTGAGGTCGGCGAGCCGGGCGGCGCCGTCGAGGACGTAGAGATCGGTGGGAAACGAGTCGGGATCGGTGAGGACGACCCGCCGGTCCGGTCGCATCCGGGCGGCCGCGACGAAGAGCTTGAACAGGTTGACCGAGGTCGAGTCGGTGACGACGATTTGTCCGGGCGCGGCGCCCACCAGACGCCCGATCCGGTCGCCCACGCGCTCCGGGGCGCCCCACCAGTCGGACTCGTTCCAGGACCTGATGAGCCGCTCGCCCCACTGGCGCTCGGCGACGTCGGCGAGGGCCTGTGGAACGGACCGGGGGAGCGCGCCGAGCGAGTTCCCGTCGAGGTAGACCAGTCCCTCGGGGAGGGCAAAGGCGTCGCGCCGGTATGCGTCGGCGTGCTCGGCGTCGAGCGCCGCCGCCCGTTCGGTGATCTCGACCGGCAGGTGCACGTCGTGACCGTACCCGAGCGCCACGACACCTGCCTCAGGGTGAGGACGCGCTGACGCGTAGCGTG
This sequence comes from Lapillicoccus sp., assembly GCA_035535635.1. GTDB lineage: Bacteria > Actinomycetota > Actinomycetes > Actinomycetales > Dermatophilaceae > Lapillicoccus. The sequence continues at coordinate 6,784 of DATLPT010000089.1, forward strand.
ACCGCTCGTGAGCGACGCGCTGACCATCGGCGTCCTCGCCGTCCAGGGAGACGTCCGCGAGCACGTCCGGGTGCTCACGGAACTGGGCGCGGAGGCATACGGGATCCGTCGCCCGAACGAGCTCGCGCACCTCGACGGACTGGTCATCCCGGGCGGCGAGTCGACGACGATGGACAAGCTGGTCCGGGCGTTCGACCTCTACGACCCGCTGCGGGCGCTCATCGCCGACGGGCTACCGGTCTACGGGTCGTGCGCGGGGATGATCATGCTGGCCGACCGGATCGCGGAGCCCCGTCCCGGACAGCAGACCCTCGGCGGGTTGGACGTCACGGTTCGGCGCAACGCCTTCGGCCGGCAGGTCGACTCCTTCGAGGAGGACCTGGACTTCGTGGGCCTCGACGACGGCCCGGTCCGCGCCGTTTTCATCCGAGCGCCGTGGGTCGATCAGGCGGGGGACGGCGTCGAGGTGCTGGCGCGCGCCGCCGGTAGAATCGTCGCCGTTCGTCAGGGACCCCTCCTCGCAACGTCCTTCCACCCCGAGGTCACGGGGGATACGCGGGTCCACGA
>DATLPT010000090.1:0-8398 GCA_035535635.1 Lapillicoccus sp.
CGGGAGTACTTGTCCGAGCTCGGCCCCGGCACCGGCCAGAGCCGTCGTACGTCGTCGAACGTCAGCCGCTCGACCACCGGCCGGAATCGCCCCGTCCCGTCTTCCAGACTCACGTTGTTACCGATTTGGACGGCCGCAGAACCCCGGAATCGGGAAGAACGTGAGTCTGGAAGCGGGAAAGTCGAGCCGAGGTGGAGGCCGATGTCGACCACGGTCAGCCGCCCAACGGCCGACTCGGTAGCCGGGAGCAGGTGCACCGGTTTGGCGACGCCGAAGGTGACCGTCTCGTCGGCGAACACCGCTTCACGCAACGGCACTTCGCCGGACGGGTCGGCGCCGCTGGGCAGGTCCACGGCGACGACCCAGGCTTCCTCGGGGATCTCATCGACCCAGGCCGCCGCGTCATCCGACAAGCCCGGGCGGCCGCCGATCCCGACAATGCCGTCCACCACCGCGTCGGCCTCGGCGACCGCCGAACGCCACCCCTCCGTATCTCCCGGCACCAGCGCCACACCCGCCGCCCGGGCCGCCTCCAGGCCGCCCGGGTGCGCCGACGCCGAGTGGACCGCCGCGGCAGAGAAGCCCTGCTGCGCGAGGTGCGCCAACGCATACAGGGTGTCGCCCCCGTTGTTGCCGGCTCCCACCAAGCCGACGACCCGCATACCGTCGCGTTCCTCGAGACGCGCGGCGACCACCGCAGCCAGTCCGCGGGAGGCGCGGGCCATGAGCTCGCCGTCGGGCAGGCCGGCCATGGCCGCCTCCTCGGCGGCCCGGACGTCGGCTACGGAGAAGGCTTCGATCATGTCCTCACCCCGCGGCGATGACGACGGCTGAAGCGATCCCGGCGTCGTGTGAGAGCGAGAGGTGGAAGGAGGCGACGCCGAGGTCCTCCGCCCGCGCCGCCACGGTGCCGGACACCTGCAGCGAGGGCTGTCCCTTCCCGTCCTGGACGACCGCCGCATCGAGCCAGCGCATCCCGACCGGCGCGCCGAGCGACTTGGCGAGCGCCTCCTTCGCCGCGAACCGCGCGGCTAGCGAGGCCAGGCCGAGGCTGCGCTCGGACTCGGTGAACAGCCGCTCGCGCAGCGCGGGCGTCCGCTCCAGGGCCTGCCCGAACCGGTCGACGTCCACGACGTCGATCCCAACGCCGACGATCACTCGACCGTGACCGACTTGGCGAGGTTGCGGGGCTGGTCGACGTCGAGGCCCTTGGCCGAGGCCAGCTCGCACGCGAAGACCTGGAGCGGCACCACCGTGAGCAACGGCGCGAGCAGCGTCGAGACCGCCGGCACCCTGATCACCTCGTCCGCGAACGGGACGACGTCCTCGTCGCCCTCCTCGGCCACCACGATGGTCCGGGCGCCGCGGGCCCGGATCTCCTGGATGTTGGACACGACCTTGCCGTGCAGACAGTGACTGGAGGACGGCGACGGGACGACGACGAAGACCGGCTGGCCCGGCTCGATGAGGGCGATCGGTCCGTGCTTGAGCTCCCCCGCCGCGAACCCCTCCGCGTGGATGTATGCCAGCTCCTTGAGCTTCAGCGCCCCCTCCAGCGCCACGGGGTACCCGACGTGCCGCCCCAGGAAGAGCACCGCCCGCGTGTCGGCCATGAACCGGGCGATCTCGCGGACGCGCTCCATCGAGTCGAGGACCGTCTGGATCTTGTCCGGCATCCCCTGCAGCTCCGACATCACCGCGCTCGCCTCACGCGCCTCGGCCTCGCCCCCGCGCAGTTGGGCGAGGTAGAGGCCGAGGATGTACGTCGCGGTGATCTGCGCCAGGAACGCCTTGGTCGACGCCACCGCGATCTCCGGCCCGGCGTGGGTGTAGAGCACCGCGTCGGACTCCCGCGGGATGGTCGCGCCGTGGGTGTTGCAGATCGAGATCGTCAACGCGCCGAGCTCGCGGGCGTGCTTCACCGCCATGAGGGTGTCCATCGTCTCGCCGGACTGGCTGATCGAGACCACCAACGTCCGCCCGTCGATGACCGGGTCGCGGTAGCGGAACTCGTGCGCCAGCTCGACCTCGCACGGGATGCGGGTCCAGTGCTCGATGGCGTACTTGGCCACCATGCCCGCGTAGGAGGCAGTCCCACAGGCGATCACGACGATCTTGTCGATGTTGCGCAGTGCCGTCTCTGAGATGCGCAGCTCGTCGAGGACCAGCCGGCCGGACTGGTCGGTACGGCCGAGGAGGGTGTCGCCGACGGCGTGCGGCTGCTCGTTGATCTCCTTGGTCATGAAGTTGGGATAGCCGCTCTTCTCGGCGGCCGCGGCGTCCCAGTCCACGTGGTACGGCCGCCCGTGGACCGGCGAGCCGTCGAAGCCGATCACGCTCACCGACGACGGCGTGATCGTCGCGATCTGGTCCTGGCCGAGCTCGAGCGCCTCGCGGGTGTAGCCGATGAAGGCGGCCACGTCGGACCCGAGGAAGTTCTCGCCGTCACCGAGACCGACCACCAAGGGGCTGTTGCGGCGAGCTCCCACGACGACCCCAGGGGCATCCGCGTGGATCGCCAACAACGTGAAAGCCCCTTCGAGGTCGCCCACGACCAGGCGCATCGCCTCGGTGAGGTCGTGGGTCTCCTCGTAGGCGCGCGCCACGAGGTGCGCCGCGACCTCGGTGTCGGTCTCCGACGTGAACTCGACGCCGTCGTCGACGAGCTTGGCCTTGAGGCTGTGGAAGTTCTCGATGATCCCGTTGTGGATCAAGGCCAGCTTGCCGTCGGTGCCGCCCCGGTGCGGATGCGCGTTGTGGTCCGTGGGTCCACCGTGGGTGGCCCATCGGGTATGCCCGATGCCGGTGCTCGACGGGGGCAAGGGGTACGCGCCGATCGCCTCGCGCAGGTTGCCGAGCTTCCCGGCCCGCTTCTGGGTGGCGACGTGGGTGTGCCCATTCCGAAGGTCGAGCAGGGCCACACCGGCGGAGTCGTAGCCGCGGTACTCGAGGCGGGCCAGGCCCTCCATGACCACGTCGAGGGCTGTGCCGTCGACGTTCGGGCCGACGTAGCCGACGATGCCGCACATGGCCAGAAGCCTAGCCGGGCAGGCACACGCATACCGGCAGAGCCAGGACCTCGAGCGGCCGTACGGAACAATGAGCGCCGTGACTCAGTACGCGGGGGCCGAGCCGGTGGGTCAGCAGCAGGTCGGCCACCAGATGGTCGAACGGGGCGGCGTCCTCTCGCCGTACGTCGAGCTCGACCGCGAAGCGTGGGCGCGGCTGCGCGAGAACCACCCGATGAGCCTCACGGCGGACGACGTGGCACGGCTGCGCGGGCTCGGCGACCCGCTCGACATGAAGGAGATCGAGGACGTCTACCTCCCGATCTCGCGCCTGCTCAACTATTACGTCGGCGCCATCGACAGCCTGCACGACGTGACGAGCGAGTTCCTCGGGGAGCAGCCGCCGCGGACGCCGTTCGTCATCGGCGTGGCCGGGTCGGTCGCCGTCGGCAAGTCGACGACCTCACGCATCCTCCGAGAGCTGCTCGAACACTGGCCGGACACGCCACGCGTCCAGCTGGTCACGACGGACGGGTTCCTGTTCCCGAACGCCGAGCTGGAGCGGCGGAACATCATGGCGCGCAAGGGTTTTCCCGAGTCATACGACCGACGCGCGCTAATGCGGTTCGTCGCCTCGGTGAAGTCCGGCGTCCGCGAAGTGACCGCGCCGGTGTACTCGCACCTGACCTACGACATCCTCCCCGACGAGCAGATCGTCGTGCGCAGCCCGGACGTGCTCATCGTCGAAGGCCTCAACGTCCTTCAGCCACCGAGCGCCCGTTACGACGGCAGCGTCGGCGTCGCCGTCAACGACTACTTCGACTTCACCGTCTACGTCGACGCCGAGACCGAGGATGTCGAGCGCTGGTACGTCGAGCGGTTCCTGCGCCTCCGCGAGACCGCGTTCGCTCACCCCGACTCGTACTTCCACCGGTATGCGGCCTTGTCCGATGACCAGGCGCGGGCCACCGCCGCGCGGATCTGGCACGAGATCAACGGGCCCAACCTCGTGGCGAACATCCTCCCAACCCGCTCGCGCGCCACCCTCGTGCTGGTCAAGGGTCCGGACCACAGCGTGGAGAAGGTCCGGCTGCGCAAGCTCTAGCGGGTCAGTACCAGCCGGTCGACTGCGAGTGGCCCCAGGCGCCGCAGGGCGTGCCGTAGACCTGCCTGATGTATCCGAGGCCCCACTTGATCTGGGTCACCGGGTTGGTCCGGTAGTCCGTGCCGACGGTCGCCATCTTCGAGGCCGGGAGCGCCTGCGGGATCCCGTATGCGCCGGAGGACCGGTTCGTTGCGGTGTAAGACCAGTTGCTCTCGCGCGTCCAGAGCTTGTCGAGGCAGGAGAACTGGCTGTCCCCGAAGCCGAAGTCGCCGAGCATCGCCCGCGCGGCGCTCCGCGGGTCCCTACGGGCATTCTCGATGAGCGACTGCCGCTGCGCGTCCCTCGCCGCCTTCGCCGCCGCGGCCTGGCGCTGGGCCTCGGCGGCCGCGGCGTCGGCGGCGGCTTTGGCCGCGGCCTCGCCAGCCGCCTTGGTGGCGGCATCAGACGCCGCTTGCGACGCGGCGCGAGCGGCCACGGCATTGGTGTCGGCCAAGATGTTCCGAGCCTCCAAGCGCTCCGCCGCGACGTCCTCTCCCGCGGTCGACGGGCCGACCGCCTGCAGCGCCGCGTCGGTCGGAAGGTCCGAGGGGCTCACCGGCGCCAGGCCACCGTCGGACGTGGCGTAGTCGACGGCACCGACGCTCAGGACGGCGACCGCCGCGGCGACGCCGAAGGTCCGGGCCGACCTGGAACGGGACGAGGCCAGGTCGGCCGACAGCTCCTCGATGGAGGCGGTGGGTGCGCCGAGATGCAGCTCTGGGGTCGCGGCGCGGTCGTGCGCCACGCGTCGGCGAACGGGAGGCGCAGCGTGCCGACCAGGGTGCCCAGAGGCGCGGTGACGACCCGCATACCGCGTCATGTGTGGACCTCACCCGCCGCCGTCGTTACCGAACCGAGACCACCCCCGGCGGACACCGTGCCAGAAGCGCGCCATAAGTCCAAATCGACGCGCTCACGACTCGAGACCGGCTTCGACCGCGGTGCTGGTCGGACGCCGGGTCGGCTACGGCTCGAGCCCCTCCAACAGATCGGTGACGAGTGCGGCGATGGGGCTGCGCTCGCTGCGTGTGAGGGTCACGTGGGCAAAGAGCGGGTGACCCTTCATCGCCTCGATGACCGCGGCGACGCCGTCGTGGCGGCCGACCCGCAGGTTGTCGCGCTGGGCGACGTCGTGGGTCAGGACCACCTTGGAGTTCTGCCCGATGCGGGACAGCACCGTGAGGAGCACGTTGCGCTCCAGCGACTGGGCCTCGTCGACGACGACGAACGCGTCGTGCAGCGACCGGCCGCGGATGTGGGTGAGCGGCAGCACCTCGAGCATCCCCCGGTCGAGGACCTCGTCGACGACCTCGGTGGACACCAGGGCCCCGAGCGTGTCGAACACCGCCTGCCCCCAGGGACCCATCTTCTCGGCCTCGGTACCCGGCAGGTAGCCCAGCTCCTGGCCGCCGACCGCATACAGGGGCCGGAAGACGACGACCTTGCGGTGCTGCCGGCGTTCCATGACCGCCTCGAGACCGGCGCACAGGGCGAGCGCCGACTTGCCGGTGCCGGCCCGGCCGCCGAGGCTGACGATGCCGACGTCGGGGTCGAGGAGCAGGTCGAGGGCGATCCGCTGCTCGGCGGAGCGGCCGTGCAAGCCGAAGGCGTCGCGGTCGCCGCGAACCAGCCGGATCTGCTTGTCGGCGCCGATGCGACCGAGTCCGCTGCCCCGCGGTGACAGCAGCACCAACCCCGTGTGACAGGGCAGCTCGGCCGCGGCGGGATGCTCGACGCGGCCGTGCTCGTAGAGGCGGTCCATCTCCTCGACGGTGACGTCGAGCTCGGCCATGCCGGTCCAGCCGGAGTCGACGGCCAGCTCGGCGCGGTACTCCTCGGCGTCGAGGCCGACCGCCGACGCCTTGACCCGCATCGGCAGGTCCTTGCTGACGACGGTGACGTCGAACCCCTCGGCCGAGAGGCTCTTGGCCACGGATAGGATACGAGTGTCGTTGTCTCCCAAGCGAAACCCGGCCGGCAGGATGATCGGGTCGGTGTGGTTCAACTCGACCCGGAGCGTGCCGCCGTCCGGCCCCACGGCCACCGGCCGGTCGAGGCGGCCCTCTTGTATGCGCAGGTCGTCGAGCATCCGAAGCGCCTCACGGGCGAAGTACCCCAACTCGGGGTGGTGTCGCTTTCCCTCCAGCTCGGTGACGACGACCACCGGGAGGACGACCTCGTGCTCCTTGAACCGGAGCATCGCCCTCGGGTCGGAGAGCAGCACCGAGGTGTCGAGGACGAAGGTCTTGCGGCCGGTGGCCGACAGGGTGCCCGACGGGGTGGCGGGGCGACGGGCGGACGGTCGAGGAGAGGACACGTGCAGCTCCTAGCGCCGCGCTGGTGAGCGCGGCCGACTCGCGATCGGTCTGCCGGGACCGGACCCCGTCGGCCGGGGCCGGGACCGGCCCTCCGCTCGGAGCGTGAACTCCATCAACCGGGCCTCCCGGACGCCGGGCGGGTGCCTGGCGTCAAGACCGACGGTACGTCGCGATCCTGGGCGTGCGCTCACGTTGGGCTGGCGTGTCGCCCCGGGGCGTGGCTCCTGAGGTGGCCGAGGGCCAGGGCTCAGCGGCCGAAACGACGTTCCCGGTTCGCATACGAGCGGAGCGCGCGGAGGAAGTCGACGTGCCGGAAGTCCGGCCAGTACGCCTCGCAGAAGTAGAACTCCGACTTGGCCGACTGCCACAGCAGGAACCCGCCCAGCCGCTGCTCCCCCGAGGTGCGGATCACGAGATCAGGATCGGGCTGGCCCTTGGTGTAGAGGTGCTGCGCGATCTCCTTGACCGAGATCGAGTCGGCGATCTGGTCGACCGGTGTCCCCTGCGCGGCGTGCTCGTGGATGAGCGAGCGCACCGCGTCGGCGATCTCGCGCCGCCCGCCGTAGCCGACCGCAACGTTGACGTGCAGCCCTTCGATCCCGCGGGTGGCCTCCGCCGACGCCTTGAGCGACTGGGCCGTCTCGGCGGGCAGCAGGTCCAGAGCGCCGATCGGGTACAGCCGCCACCGCCCCTCGATCGCGAGATCGGCGACCGCGGTCTCGATGATCTTCAGGAGCGGGACGATCTCTTTCTGGCTGCGGTCGAGGTTGTCGGTCGACAGCAGCCAGAGCGTGACGACCTCGACGCCGGCCTGCTCGCACCACTGCAGCAGGTCCTTGATCTTGTCGGCGCCGGCCTGGTGGCCGTCGACCGTCTCGAACCCGTTCGCCCGCGCCCAGCGGCGATTGCCGTCGAGCATGACCCCGACGTGCCGCGGCACCGCCTCGGGCGGGATCTGCTTGGCCAGCCGACGCTCATACGCTCCGTAGAGCAGGTCGGTGAGGGGCACGGAGCCCACCGTACCCCCGGCCTTTCGGGCCGCCGTCCGCCGCACAGGCCTCGGTGTGACGGCGTTGATCACCTACGTGTCCGTAACTTACGGTCCCGTAAATTAGACTGGACGCATGCGTTCTCAGCCCCAGCCCCAGGCGGCACCGGACGTCCTCGAGGACCTCGTCGCCGCCGTGAAGCCGCGGCTACGCGGCTGGCTCCACGCCGGGACCTTCCCGCTCGCGCTGGCGGCCGGGATCGTGCTCAGCGTCCTCGCCCCGGCCGGCGCCCCGCGGGTCGGTGCGGTGGTCTTCACGGTGACCGCGGCGCTGCTCTTCGGTACCTCGGCGGTCTACCACCGGGGCCACTGGTCGGGGCGGGTGGCGGGCGTCCTCAAACGCCTCGACCACGCCAACATCTTCCTCATCATCGCCGGCACCTACACCCCGTTCGCCCTGTCGCTGCTGCCCCCCGACCAGGCCCGCACCCTTCTCCTCATCGTGTGGAGCGGCGCGGTCGGCGGGGTCCTGTTCCGGGTCCTCTGGGTGGGTGCTCCCCGGTGGCTCTACACCCCGATCTACGTGGCCCTCGGGTGGGTCGCCGTCTTCTACTTCGGACCGCTGCTGCACTTCGGCGGCCCGGCCGTGGTCACCCTCATCACGGTCGGGGGCGTCCTCTACACGCTCGGGGCCGTGGTCTACGGCACGAGGCGGCCGAACCCGTTCCCCCGCTGGTTCGGGTTCCACGAGATCTTCCATGCGTTCACCGTGCTCGCGTTCGTCGCCCATTACGTCGCAGCGTCGCTCGCGGTCTACGGCGCCGGGTCGGCGCTCTCGTCCTCCTGAGGCGGGTCGTCCGGCGCCGGCTTCGGCGCCCGCTGGTTCTCGCGCTCCGCCTCCCGGGCCTCGATCTCGGCGACCCGCTGCTGCTCCTTGTAG
>DATLPT010000091.1:0-4982 GCA_035535635.1 Lapillicoccus sp.
GGCCGCCAAGGTCGTCGCCTGCACGGTGGCCGGGACGGTCGTCCTCCTCACGGCGCTCGACCGGGTCTTCCTCGGAGTGCACTTCCCCTCGGACGTCACCGCGGGCGTCCTCATGGGCTCGGGACTGGCGCTGGCCTCGTACGCCGGCTACCGCGGCTGGAAACCTGCCCATCCCACCGATCTCCCGGACACGCCCGAGGACGCGGATGCCGCCGCCGAGGCCGAGCACGCCGCAACCGAGCGAACAGAGGCGCATACCCGGTCGGTCGAGCCCCCCGAGGAGAACCGCAGCCGATGGCCTTCCTGACCCGTTACGTCGACGACGACACGAGACCGACGATCGGGGAGGCACTGCGCGACGTGGTCGTGCGCGCACTGCTCCCTGCCATCGTCCTCTGGCTGGTGATCGTCGGGATCGGCAAGCTCATCGAGGGTCCGCTCGACGGACTCAAGGGAGAAAGTGCGGTCAACCGGGCATTGCAGGCCGGGCGAACACCGACCTGGGACACCATCACGATGGTCTGGTCCCGGATCGGCAACACCGAGATCATCATCGGCACCTGCGTGGTCATGGTCCTTCTCATCTGGTGGCTGACCAAGCAGTGGTGGGTGGCGATCATCCCCGCGATCGCCATCTCGATCCAGGCCACGGTCTTCGTCATCGCGACCGCGGTCACCGGGCGCGACCGCCCCGAGGTGGAGCACCTCGACCCGGCGCCCCCGACCTCGTCGTATCCGAGCGGCCATGTCGGCGCGGCTACGGCGCTCTACCTCGTTCTGGCCGCGATGTGCCAGCGGATCTCGAACCCTGTGCTCCGGTGGGTGCTCACCGTGATCTGCCTGGTGATCCCGTTCCTCGTGGCGTATGCCCGGCTCTACCGGGGCATGCACCACCTCACCGACGTCCTCGTCGGGTTCCTCAACGGGATCGTCTGCGCGGTGCTGGCGTGGAGGTACCTGCGCCGACGCTCGGCTCGTTACTACTGAGGAGCGCTCAGACGCGGGCGTACTTGGCGCGGGCGAAGGAGTAGACCGCGTAGCAGGCGAAGCCGAGCGCGATCGCGGTGAGGAGCCACTGGCCGAACGGCGCGTCACGCAGGGTGCGCAGCGCACCGTCGAGGCCGGTCGCCTCCCCGGGCTGACTCCGGACGGCGGCCAGGAGGAACAGCCCTCCGACGATCCCGAGCGCGATGCCCTTGGCGATGTAGCCGAAGACGCCGGCCCGGACGACCCACCGGCCCGGGTGCTCGCGCAGGTCTTGGAGGAACTTCTTCCGGGCGCCCTTGACAACGTGGTAGACGCCGACGCCGATGACGGCGAGGCCGACGGCGCCGACGAGGATCTTGCCCGCCGGCTGCGACATCAGCGTGGCGGTGAAGTCCACCGTCTGGGAGCTGCCCGACGAGCCACCGCCGGACCGCGCATACGTGAAGGCGCTCACGGCAAGGAACAGGTAGACGGCGGCCTTGGCGCCGGCCTTGACGCGGTCGGAGGTCTTGCCCCGTCCCACGATGAGCTGGGTCACCTGCCAGAGGCCGAGTCCGAGAAAGCCGATCACGGCGATCCAGAGGATCACCTTGCCGACATCGTTGCCGGCGAGGGTTTGCAGCGCGCCGGACTGGTCGGCCGACCCGCCGCTGCTGCCCCCGAACCAGGCGACCTGAAAAGCGAGCCACCCGATGAGCAGATGGAGGATCCCGCTAACCGCGTACCCCAGGCGCGCGAGGTTCTCGAGGACCGGTTGGTCGCCGGCTCGGGCGGCGACGTGCTTGACGTCGTTCGTGTCCACGGGCGAATCCTGGCCCACTCGGACCCTGAACGCGACCTGAACGGCCCGGCGAAGATCGGACGGCTCACGCAGACGCGTCGTCGCGAGGCTTCTGCGGCAGGATGGGCAAGGTGTCCACCGACTCTCCGAGCCGTCCGGCGGAGACGTCCGACGTCCGGGAGGACCGGCAGCCGGTGGAGACCACGCAGGTCGAGGTGACTGAGCAGAGCGGCCCGGTCACGGTCGACGTGGTGGAGCCGCCCATCCCCGACCGGGTGCGCCGTCCCGCCGACCTCTTCCGGCTGGGCGTTGCCCTGGTGGTCCTCGTCGGCGGTGTTGCCCTTGGCGTGGCCGCCGTCGGAACCAGCGGAGCGGTCGAGCAGGACTTGGCCGGCGTCGTCAGCGGGCTGCCCCGGCTGCTGCTGACCCTGCTCACCTGGCTCGCGGCGATCGGAGCAGTGCTGCTCCCGTTCGCCGTCGGCACCGACCTGCTCATGCGGCGCCGGCCGCTCCAGCTGGTCCAGGCGCTGGGGGCCGCGGTGCTCGGCGCGGTGCTCGTCATCCTCCTCTCGTGGGCCATCCTGGCCGGGCCGCTGGACGTCCTGCAGCCGACATTGACCCGAGCGAACTCCGAGGGCCGGTCGGCTCCCCTCGACATCGTGATCGTCGCCACCCTCGCCCTGCTCACGGTGGCCGACGTCATGGGCCGCAAGTGGATCGCGCCGCTGGCCATCGCCGTCGTCGGTGCCACAGCCGTGACGGGTTTCCTGTCCGGGTCGGTGACGGCGGCGGCGATCGTCTGCTCGCTCCTGCTTGGTTGGTCGGTCGGCCTCGGATTCCGGTATGCGTTCGGCGCGACGTCGACGCGGCCGCCGGGAACGGAGGTGGCCAAGGCGCTGGTGGGCACGGGCATACCGCTGACGCGGCTCGAGCTCGTGGACGCGAACGACGCCGGCGACCGCCGGTACATCGGGAGCACCGACTCGCTCCCGGTCGACGTCCACGTCATCGACCGGGACACGTTCGGGCTCGCCTCCGGGCGCCGGTTCCTGCGCGTGCTGCGGCTGCGCAACGGTTTCACCCGGCCACCGGCCTTCACGCTGCGCAACGAGATCGAGCACCGCACCCTGATGGGGCTGGTGCTCGCGCAAGCCCGGATCCCCGCCCCTCGGCCGGTTTCGGTATGCGAGGTGGGCCCGTTCGCCGCGGCCATCGCCTACGTCGAGCCGGTGGGGAGGTCGCTCGCCGAGCTGGGTGACCAGCTCGACGACCACGACATCGCCGAGATCTGGAGGATGGTGGGCGTCCTGCAACAGCGGCGGGTGGCACACCGCAACCTCGGGCCGAACGTCGTGATGATCGAGGAGGGCGGGCGGGCCGGACTGCGCTGGGTGGGCGCGGGTGACCTCGCCGCCGACGACGTGACGTTGCGGATCGATGTCGCACAAACACTCACCACCGTGGCGCTCTCGGTGGGCCCGGAACGGGCGGTGCGGTCGGCGGTGGACGGGCTGGGTGAGGAGGCGGTGGTCCGGGCCGCCCCGCTGCTGCAGCGGATCGCCATGACCCGCGCCACCCGCGAGGCGCTCAAGGAGCGCAAGGACCTGCTCTCGACGCTGCGGGACGAGGTCGTCGCGCTGCGGCCCTCGAAGGAGCGGATCGAGCCGGTCGAGCTGCGCCGGGTCACCCTGCGCGGCGTCGTCATGGTCGTCGGCATCGCCGTCGCCGCATACATCATCCTGCCGCAGTTCGCGAAGGTGGACTTCGGCAGTGTGCTCGCGTCGGCCGAGTGGAGCTGGGCGGCGGCGGCGGTCGTCTGTTCCGTCCTCACCTTCGCGGGTGCCTCGATCGCCCTCAACGGTGCCGTGCGGATCCACCTCAACTTCGTCAAGACGTACATGACCCAGCTGGCCGTCGCCTTCACCGGGCTGATGGCGCCGGCGGCGGTCGGCAACATCGCCCTCAACACCCGCTACCTGCAGACCTCCGGCCTGCCGCCGGCGGTCGCCGGCGCCGGAGTCGGCTTGGCCCAGGTGGCGCAGTTCTGCTCGTACTTCGTCTTGCTGCTCATCTCCGGTGTCATGGCGGGCACGGGACCGCGGGCGTCATTCAGCCCTCCGCCGCTGCTGGTCGCGGCCATCCCCGTGGTGGTCATCGTGCTGCTCGGGCTGCTGGCGGTCCCGCGAATCCGCACCTTCGTCTTCTCGAGGATCGTCCCGCCGATCAAGGCCGCGCTCCCACAGGTGCTCGCGGTGTTCCAAACCCCGGCCAAGCTGGCCCAGCTCCTCGGAGGGGCCCTCCTTCTCGACGCGAGCTTCGTGGCGGCTCTGGTCTGTGCGACCCGGGCCTTCGGGGCGGAGACGTCGATCCCGGCGACGGCGGTCGTCTACTTCGCCGGCGCAATCATCGGTTCGGCGGTGCCGACCCCTGGTGGCCTCGGTGGAATCGAGGCGGCGATGTCCGCCGGGCTCATCGCGATCGGGGTCGACAGTGGGACGGCCGTGTCGTCGGTCCTGCTGTACCGGCTCGCGACCTACTGGCTGCCGATCCCCTTCGGCTGGTTCTCGCTGAACCACCTCCAGAAAATCCACGCGCTCTAGCCCTCGGGCGCCTCCGTGGACCCGGGCTCTCGGCCCCGCGGCCGACAACGGTGCTCGAACGCTCGGGTTGTCGAGCGTTGCCGGACCATTGGTGAAAGCGCCCCATCCGAGGTGCGGTCACCTGGGCGCAGGCCCGTCGACGTTGATCGTGGGCGGCCCCGATCCACAGCGCACGATGACCGCCCGGGACCGGCCGTCGCCGGGATTCGACTCGCGGTGGACGGCACCGGCCGGGACGTGGAGGAAGTCGCCGGGCCCGGCCTCCACGACGTGCGAGCCGTGGGGGCCCGACTGGAGCCGCATCCGGCCCGCCACGACGTAGAGCGTCGTCTCGTGGTCGCCATGGTGGTGCCAGCCGGACACGGCCCCGGGTTCGGTGTCGACGGTGCCCGACCACATGCCCTCGGTATGCCACGCGACCTCCCGGCTCATTCCCGGGGTCGGGTCTGCGGGATCGAGCTCGCCGGCGCCGACTCGCGTACACGGTCGGCTGGCGCGGTCCGAGCGGTCGTCGTCGCGGGTCACCCCGCCAGCCAACCACGTGTTGGTCAGCGGGTGGTGGTCGTCGCGGGATCGGTCGAGCCGGCCATCGGGATGGTGCGCTCGACCGGAGG
>DATLPT010000092.1:0-3416 GCA_035535635.1 Lapillicoccus sp.
CTCCGGGGCCGACGACTCCACCGAGGAGAGCGCCGACGACGCGGCCTGCGGGTCGACGTCGAGGACCCGCCGGGCTGCCGCCGCCTGGACGCCCATCACGGACACGTGGTGGGCGACGACGTCGTGCAGCTCACGGGCGATCCGGAGGCGCTCCTCGACGACGGCGTGCTCCTTGAGCTCGGCCGCCTGCGCCCGGAGCGTCTCCGCCTGGGCGGCGAGCCGGGCCCGGCGGCGGGCGGCGTTCCAGGCGGCCTGGCCGCCGAGGACGGCGCCGCCGAAGTACGCGATGTTGACGAGAAACGTATAGGCGACCGCTCCGAGGATCGGGTTGACGGCGCCGCGGGTCCGGCCGGGATCGGCGATCTCCTCGGTGATCTGGGAGACGGCGCTGCCGAGCAGGAACTGGTATGCGAGCCAGCCGAACATCAGCAGCAGCACGCCGCCCATGACCAGCAGCACCACGCGACGGTCTCTGGCCCACGCCATCGCGCTGAACAGGGCGAAGAAGTAGAGCGCCTGGACGGACAGCTGCAACGCCACGTCGGGCATTCGGATGCCGACAACGAAGAAGGCGACCGAGGACGCGACCACGGTGCCGATCGGGAACCGGCGGCGGAACGCGATGGGGGCGGACATCGCGGCCAGACCGAGGTACTCCTCCCAGACCGGTGTTCCGGCCCGCAGGCCGCCGCCGCTGCGGAGCATCTCCAGAGCGAGCGCCGAGATGGCGAAGAGCACCAGCGCGCCCGTCCCGTCCCGGCGGCGTGAGCCCGAAGTGGGAACCCGCACCCACCCACTGTCGAGGACGAAGAACTCCGCCACCCGAGACCGCCAGGTCGTCATCCCTCCAGCGTAAGGAGGAGGACACGCATACCGGATCCCCCTCCAGAGGGAGTCCGTCGTCCAACGTCCGGGCTCAGCTCAGTGGAGTCAGGACATCCAGGCCGAGGTAGGGCTGCAGCGACTCGGGCACGACGACCGAGCCGTCCGGCTGCTGGTGCGTCTCCAGGATCGCGACGAGCCAGCGCGTCGTCGCCAGCGTCCCGTTCAGGGTGGCGACCGCCCGGGTGCCGCCTTCCGGGTCGCGCTCGCGGATCGCCAGCCGACGCGCCTGGAAGGTCGTGCAGTTCGACGTCGACGTCAGCTCGCGGTATCGGCCTTGCGTCGGGATCCACGCCTCGCAGTCGTACTTGCGCGCGGCGGCGGTCCCGAGGTCGCCCGCCGCGGTGTCGATGATCCGGTATGGAACGTCGATGGCGGCGAGCATGTCGCGTTCCCACGCGAGGAGGCGCTCGTGCTCGGCCTCGGCCTCGGCGGCCGTGCAGTAGACGAACATCTCGATCTTCTGGAACTGGTGGACGCGAATGATGCCGCGGGTGTCCTTGCCGTGCGAGCCGGCCTCGCGCCGGTAGCAGGTGGACCAGCCGGCATACCGTCGCGGTCCGCCGCTGAGGTCGAGGATCTCGTCGGCGTGGTATCCCGCGAGGGCCACCTCCGAGGTGCCGGTGAGGTATAGGTCGTCGGCCTCCAGCCGGTAGACCTCCTCGGCGTGGACGTCGAGGAAGCCGGCCCCCGCCATGATCTCGGGGCGCACCAGCGTCGGGGTGACCATCGGCGTGAAGCCGTACTCGACCGCCCGGGCGAGGCCGAGGTTGAGCAGCGCCAGCTCCAGCCGGGCGCCGACGCCGGTGAGGAAGTAGAACCGCGACCCGGCGACCTTGGCGCCGCGCTCCATGTCGATGGCGCCGAGGAGCTCGCCGAGGGCCAGGTGGTCGCGGGGCTCGAACCCGTCCGCGGCGAAGTCCCGCGGCGTGCCGACCATCTCGCGGACGACGTAGTCCTCCTCGCCGCCGGTCGGGACGCCGTCGACGATGACGTTGCCGACCCGGCGGGCCAGCCGGTCCAGCTCACGCTCGCGTTCTCCGGCCTCGGTTTCCAGTGATCGCACCCGGGCGGCCAGGTCCTTGGCCTGCGCGACGAGGGTGGCTTTGTCGTCGCCCTTCGCCGTGGCGACCTGCTTGCCGAATGCCTTCTGTTCCGCTCGCACCCGCTCGAACTCGCCCAGGGACGACCGGCGCGCCTCGTCGGCGGCGAGGATCGCGTCGACGATCCCCGGGTCCTCTCCACGGGCCTTCTGCGAGGCCCGGACCAGGTCCGGCGCCTCGCGCACGAGCTTGATATCGATCACCCGACCAGGGTATCGAGGGGCCATGGCCGCCCTGCCTCCCCTTTTCGCGGAGGAGCACGCCTGCGAGCGGTGCGGACTCGCATACGCAGACCTCTCGGTCGACCGGTGTATCGCGCTGGTCACCGACTCCGGGTCGGCACTGGCCGCGCGGCTGACCACGGGAGACGACCGCGGCCTGCGCCGGCGGCCGGAACCGGAGACCTGGTCGGTCGTCGAGTATGCGTGTCACGTCCGGGACGTGCTGTGGGTCTTCGCGGTCCGGGTGCACCGGGGCGTGCATGAGGAGCGGCCGTCGCTGGACCCGATGTACAACGACTGGCGGGCCGAGCGGTTCGGCTACGCCCGGGTGCCGGTCGACGTCCTGCTGGCCGAGCTTCGGACGGCGACGGAGGGCTTCGTGGCCGAGGTCCGGGCGGTGCCCGAAGATGCGTGGAACCGGACCGTGGTGCGACGGCCCGAGGAGGTGCGGACGGTGCGGTGGCTCGTGCGGCAGGCGGCCCACGAGTGCGTGCACCACCTGGGCGACGTCAGGCGGATCCTCGAATCGAGGTGATAACGGTCGGGTTTCCGGCCCGTATCACCACGATCCGCGCGTCCGCTACTTCAGGCCGGCCTGACTCTTGGACTGCAGGGTGTCGTCGGCGAACAAGAGAAAGGCGGTCCCCATGCCGTCCGCCGCGTAGCACGTGAGCGTGAACCCCTTGTGGCCGGCCAGCTCCGTCTCGGAACCCTTCTCGCAGGGACCCGTGATCGCCTCGACCTGCGCCGTGGACTGTCCGTTCTGCAGCTGGTTGAACTTGTCGAGCGTCATCGACCCCTTCCGCGTCTCGCCCGAGGTGCCGCCGAGCCCGAACTGTGACTTCGAGACCAGCGTGCCGCCCGTGAAGATGAAGGTCGCCTTGCTCAGCGGCTGATCTCCGTCGCAGAGAAGACTCTTGGTCTTGACGCCGGCGATGTCGCCCTCCGAGATCGTCTGGCAGGACCCGGTGAGCGCGGTCACCTGCTGCTCGGTCATCCCGTTTGAGATCTGGTTGTACCGGTCCAACGTGAGTCCGGCCCCCGCGGAGGCACTCGCGCTGGAGGATGCACTGGTCGACGTCGCGGGCGTCGTCGCGGACGTCGACGACGCCGACGGAGTCGGGGTCGTCGTCGTGGTCGTCGCGGTACACGCCGAGATCCCGGCAACCGCGCCGCACGTGGCAGCCCCCACGGCCCATCGACGGAGAAG
>DATLPT010000093.1:0-5164 GCA_035535635.1 Lapillicoccus sp.
GGTTCGCGATCGCCGCCGGCCAGTCGCGTGAGACCACGGACCAGTGCCCCCTCGTCCGGCGCGTCGCCGCCCGGCGTCTCGACGTGCCACTCGTTGGCGGCGATCCCGTCGACGGTTCGCACGACGGCCGAGCGGACGATGTGGCCCTGCGCCGCCAGCAGCCCCGCCGTGTCGGCGAAGAGCCCCAGCCGGTCGCGGTCGTACACATCCACCCGGTGGGCGCCGCCCAGTGGCGTGATGACGACAACGGGCTGCCCGACGGCGATCCGCGACAGCGTCTCGTCGGACACAGGCTCCGCCTCGCGGAACGACTCCGGCGGCGGAGCCCCCTCGGCCAGTGCGGTCCGGGCAGTCGTGACCAGCTTGTCGAGCAGGGACGCCCGCCAGTCCGTCCACGCCGCAGGCCCGGCCGCGCTGGCGTCGGCCTCGGTGAGGGCGCGGAGCAGGTCCAGATTCGCCAGGCTCCCGTCCACCGCCTTGGACACCATGGCGATGGTCTGAGGGTCGTCGCCGTCGCGCCGAGTGGCCAGGTCGATCAACGTCAGGTGCTCCCGGACCAGCCGCACGACCAGCTCACGGTCCGCGTCGCCGACGCCCAGCCGGCGCAACACGGTGTGGGCGATCGGCGCGCCGGTCTCCGAGTGGTCGCGAGCGCCGGGCACCTTGCCGATGTCGTGGAGCAGTGCGGCGAGCAGGAGCAGGTCGGGCCGGCCGACCTCACGCAGGAGCCCACTGGCCCGGACGACGGTCTCGATGAGGTGCCGGTCCACGGTGTGTCGGTGGACGGTGTTGCGCTGTGGCCGGCTACGCACCGCGGCCCACTCGGGGATCCACCGCTCGACGATTCCGGCCAGGTCCAGCCCCTCCCAGACCGACACCAGCCCGGGCCCCGTGGCGAGCAGGTCGCCGAAGAGCGCCAGCGCGGCCGGCGGCCAGGGCGTCGGGATCGACGGGCCGTTCCGAGCGAGGTTCTGCAGCGTCGTCGGGGCGATCGTCACGTGCTGGCGGGCCGCGACCAGGGCGGCGCGCAGGACGAGCAACGGGTTCCCGGCCGGGTCGACGCCCGGGCCGAGCACTGCCTCGCCGTCGGAGAGGAACAGGCCGTAGCCCAGTGGCGTCATCCGCGGCCGCCGCGGTCCCACCCTCAGAGTCCTGGCCCGCTGAGCCTGTGCCGCGCGCCGCAACGTCCCGTCCAGCGAGTACGCGATGAGCCGCGCGGACGTGGACACGTCGGTGAGCAGGTCGTCCGCGTCGGGGTAGCCGAGCAGCGCGGCCGCGGCGTCCTGGTCCTCGCGGGGCAGCCGGTCGCGCCCCCGGCCGGTCACGACGTGGACCGCGTCACGGACGTCGAGCAGCTTCTCGTATGCGGCGTCGACGGCCCCGTGCGGGCGGTCGGCCAACCAGGCGGCGGCGAGGGCGCGGAGGACCGTCATGTCGCGCAGCCCGCCGCGCGCCTCCTTGAGGTCGGGCTCGAGAAGATGGGCGAGGTCACCCTGCCGGGAGTGCCGCTGCGCGATCTGCTCCTGCAGCTGCGGGAGGCGGGTGCGCGCGTTGGCGCGCCAGTCGTGGGCGACGGTGGACTTCGCGGCGTTCACGACGTCCTCGTCCCCGGCGACGTAGGTGAGATCGAGGAGGCCGACAGCGGCGGACAGGTCCGCGCCGGCGACGGTCCGGCACTGGTTCACGGTGCGAACACTGTGGTCGAGCTTCACCCCCTGGTCCCAGATCGGGTACCAGAGCCGGTCGGCGACGGCGGTGAGGTCGGCGGCGCCGAGGGCGCGCTACTGGTGGACGAGGACGAGGTCGAAGTCGCTGAGCGGGCCGGCGTCGCGGCGGGCCAGGCTGCCCACCGCGGCCAGGGCGACGCCCGGGAGCCGGCGGCTCGCGGTGACGTCGTCCCAGAGCTCGGCGAGCCATTGCATACCGCACTGGCTGAGGGCCGCCCGTCGCGCCGGACCGGCACCCGGAGCAGAGAAGCTCCGGGTGCCGGCCAGGTCGAGCCGCCGCGTCGTGACGTCGGTCATCAGGCGGTCGTTCGCCTCAGAGCGCGTCGTGCCCGCGCTCGCCGGTGCGGACCCGGACGACGTCGTCGACGGGGACCGACCAGATCTTGCCGTCGCCGATCCGACCGGTCTGCGCGGCCTTGAGGATGACGTCGATGACGCTCCCGGCGTCGAGGTCGTCGATGAGGACCTCGACGCGGACCTTCGGGACGAAGTCCACGGTGTACTCCGCGCCGCGGTAGACCTCGCTGTGCCCCCGCTGGCGCCCGTACCCGCTCACCTCGCTGACGGTCATTCCCGAGATGCCGTAGGCCTCGAGGGCCTCCTTCACCTCGTCGAGCTGGTGCGGCTTGATGATCGCGGTGATGAGCTTCATGCCGATGCTCCTTCCTTGGCGGCGGCGTCGGCCGGCTCGGTCGGCTCCAACGGGGCGGTGCGGGCGGCGATGACGCCACGGGCGCTACCCCCACCGAAGCTGCTGAGCTCGTAGGCGGTCTCCGCGTGCTCCAGCAGGTCGATGCCGTTGACCTCGTCGTCCTCGTCGACCGTGAAGCCGATGGTCTTGTGGAGCACCCACCCGATGACCGACGTCACGACGAACGAGTAGACGAGCACGGCCAGGGCGCCGACGGCCTGGGCCCCGAGCTGCTCGAACCCGCCGCCGAAGAGGAGGCCGTCGTTGTGGGTGAGACCGGCCGCCGCGGTGGGGCTGTTGGTCGCGTCGGCGAGGAAGCCGATGAGCAGCGTTCCGATGAGACCGCCGACCAGGTGGACGCCGACGACGTCGAGGCTGTCGTCGAAACCGAGCCGGTACTTCAGGCCAACCGCAAGGGCGCAGCCGGCGCCGGCGATGACGCCGACGACGAGGGCACCCAACGCCGATACCGTGGCACACGACGGGGTGATGGCGACCAGGCCGGCGACGACGCCGGAGGCGGCGCCGAGCGACGTGGCGTGCCCGTCGCGGAACCGCTCCACGAGGAGCCAGCCCAGCATCGCGGTGCAGGTGGCGCCGAGGGTGTTGACCCAGACCCCGGCCGCCTGCGGACCGGCCCCCAGGGCCGAGCCGGCGTTGAAGCCGAACCAGCCGAACCAGAGGATTCCGGCGCCGATCATGACGAGGGTGAGGTTGTGGGGGCGCATCGGCTCCCTGGGCCAGCCGATGCGGTTGCGGAGGATGAGAGCCAGGGCCAGACCGGCGGCACCGGCGTTGATGTGGATGGCGGTACCACCGGCGAAGTCGTAGGCGCCGATGCCGCCGAGGAAGAGGTCGTCGGCCTTGTTGGCGATCCAGCCGCCGGTCTCGGCCGCGTACCCGGAGAAGGCGAAGACCCAGTGAGCGACGGGGAAGTAGACGAGGGTCGCCCACACGACGGTGAAGACGGTCCACGTCGTGAACTTCGCCCGGTCGGCGATCGCGCCGGAGACCAGGGCCACCGCGATGATCGCGAAGACGACCTGGAAGGCCACGAAGGCGCCGCCGGGGATGCCGCCGGCCGCCTCGGTGCCCGCGGCGGCGTCGGCCGGCACGTAGCCGTAGATCTCGGCGAACACGCCGCTGAGACCGAACTTGGCGAAGGGGTTGCCGAGCAGGCCGCCACCGAGGTCGGGCCCGAAGGCCTCGCTGTAACCCCAGAGGACCCAGGCAGTCCCGACGGTCCCCATCGTGATGAACGACATCATCATCATGTTGAGGACGCTCTTGGTGCGGACCATGCCGCCGTAGAAGAAGGCCAGGCCGGGCGTCATGAACAGCACGAGTGCCGCGGCTGCGATGACCCACGCCGTGTTCCCGCTGTCGATGAACGGCCCGTCGGCCGTTGCGAGTGAAAGTGCGCTCATGGCCCCAAACCCTGGGGGAAGCGCGTTTCGCATCGTCGCGGCGACTGTTACGGCCCTGTAAGCAATGCGCGCCGTCTGTTATCGCTGTGTTTCCGGGGGCCCTTCGTCCCGGTTGGTGGCAGCCGCGGTCACGGGGTGAGGATGGGGTGTGACCACTCCCGTCGACGCCGCGCTGTCCGTGGCGCAGCCGGCCCGGCGGTGGCTGGCGAACTCGTTGCGAGACAAGGTCGTCGGCGACGGCGCCGAGGACAAGGCGCGCGCCATCTGGCTGGCCCGAGGCGATCGGTGGTTCCGCGACCGCGACCCGATCTGGCGGGTCCACGACGACGCCTCGATGTTCGTCGGCGGCCTCCGGGCCTTGCTCCTGCAGTCGCTGCACCCGCTGGCCATGGCCGGGGTGGCGGGTCACTCGGGGTACCGGTCCGACCCGTGGGGCCGGTTGCAGCGCACGTCGGAGTTCCTCGCGCGCACCACGTTCGGGACCGTGGCGGATGCCGAAGCGGCGGTCGCCTCGGTGCGCGCCGTCCACGAGCGTGTTCGCGGGCGCACACCCGACGGGCAGCCGTATGCGGCGTCGGATCCACATCTGCTCGGCTGGGTCCACGCCGCCGAGGCGGACAGCTTCCTGGCCGCCTACCGGCGCTTCGGCGCGTCCCGGCTCGCGCCAACCAAGGAGGACGAGTACATCGCCCAGTCCGGGTCGATCGCCGAGCGGCTTGGTGTCGTCGACCCACCCCGGTCGGTGGCCGAGCTGGCGGCGACGTTGGACGCATACCGGCCGGAGCTCGAGGGGACACCGGCGGCGCACGACGCCGCGCGCTTCCTCCTGCTGCGGCCCCCGCTGACGTGGGCCGAGAAGCCCGGGTATGCGTGTCTGGCGGCGAGTGCGGTGGCGCTGCTGCCGCTGTGGGCCAAGGAGATGCTGCGGCTGCCGGCGCTGCCGGTCACCGAGCGGGTCCTCGCGCTGCCTCTCGGCTCGGCGGCGGTCCGGGCGGTGCACTGGGCGCTGACCGACCCGCGCCATCCCCGCGACGAGCTGCGCCAGGAGTACGACCGGCTGAGCAACGCCTGAGGGCGCTCAGCCGAGCCTTCTCGCTGAGCTCCGCGGGTCCTTCCGGGCCTCCCTCGTTCCTCGCTCGTGTCCTCAGGCCCCTGTCGCTCAGCCGACGATCGCGTCGACGAACGCCTCGGCGTCGAACGGCGCCAGGTCGTCCGGCCCTTCTCCCAGGCCGACCAGCTTGACCGGGACCCCGAGCTGGCGTTGAACCGCGACGACGATGCCGCCCTTGGCCGTGCCGTCGAGCTTGGTCAGAACAATC
>DATLPT010000094.1:0-14089 GCA_035535635.1 Lapillicoccus sp.
TCAGATGGGCAGGTCCGAGTTCAGGGGGTTGTCGTTCGCCGTCGCCGACGCCGACTGGAGCAGCTGCTCCACGAGCAGCAGCGTCTGCTCGTCCTCGACGGTGATGCGCCGGCCGAAGGGTCCTCGCGCCCGGGCGAAGTCCTGACCCAGGCGAAGCAGTATCGACCTGATCCGATCGGCCTCTGCCACATCCACCCGATCGAGCAATGCGACCACCGCGTTGAGCCCAGACACGATCGGGCGACCGTCGAGCTCGAACTCGTCGAACAGCCAACGCCTTTCGGCGGCCATCGCGTGGAGGAGCCGGTTGCCCAGGCCCTGAGTGGTGAGCGCCGTCTCCGCGACACAGTCCCAGAACGCGTCCTGCTCGTCGGCATCGAAGCGGGTCCGGCCGACGAGGGCGCTCAGCACCCAGACCGCGCCCAGACGCATCGTGAGCCACTCCGACTCGGACCAGATCTCATCGGAACATGTCATCGCGGTAGACCTCCTCCCGGGTCCGCTGACTTTCGGGCCGCCGCATTGCCCGGGCGTCTGCTCCCCGCGGCGAGACCGCGCAAACCTAGGTTCCACTATGCGCCACCAGAGCCAACGGTCGCACGGTGGTCGGCGTCCTTGCGCCGCGCTACGTCCGTCGCTGCAGTCGGTACCAGGTCGGAGAGGTTCGCTTCATCGGCCACCCGAGCCCGGCCGTCTGTGCTGCATCGACCGACATCAAGTCCCACTCGGGGAACGTCTCCTCGACCTCCGCCTGTGACACCCCATCCACGAACGGCATTCGATTCGGGCCGAACGCCATGAGCAGCAGAATCGCTGCGGGACTCGCCAGCCGCGTCACGGCCTGACTGGCGGCGAGACGCGGCGTCGGGCCTCGATCGCCCACGGCACCACGGCGTGATCCCGAGGCGGTACAACCACGCATAAGACACCACGGCGTCAACCCGTCGGTCTGCTGTAGTCGACGATGACGCACAAGTGGTCCGGCCCCACGCGCACGTCGATCCGGTACGGTCCGGGAGGGCCGACCCGGATGATCCCCGGATAGAACTGCGGCGTGCCGACCACGATCGCGTCTCCGGACTTGCGGATCTGACGCTCGGTCTTGCCGCTCGGGTCGATGATGGTCAGTGCCGCATCATCCTGCCCCGCCCGCTGGCTGGCCACCCACAGCTTGGCTTCCGTGTGATTCGGCGGCATGAGCAGGAGGTCTCTCGTGAACGGCCCGGCCGACAGATCTCCGCGCTGCGCGTAGGAGAAGCCGGAGCCGTTGACGCACTCGTCTCCGGGGACCGTCAGGCCTGGCGTGGTCGAGGATGCGGCGGCGGTCGCCGTCGCGACGGTCCTCGTGGTCGAGGCGGGGGGAGTGTCGGGTGCGGCGCTGTCCGTCGAGCAGCTACCCGTCCCGGCCGCCACGGCCACGACGAGCAGCGCCATCGGAGCCAGACGAAGGCGCGACCCAACGCCGCTATTGTCGGCCTTCGAGTCGTTGTGGAGCATCTCTAGAGTGGGTGGATCGGTCTCGTGACTCTGAAGCTCCTCGCGAATGTGCCGCTGCCGCAGGGACACGCGGTCGGCGTCGTGGGGCTCGTCCTGATGGACCACCTTGTCCCGATCCACTGGCCGTCCCGGGTCCGCGGCCAGCGATTGACTGGGCTGGTCCTCGTCGCGGTTGGCACCGCGCTGAACGTCTGGGCCGTCTCTGAGCGGCGACGGCTGAGCACCGGGGCATTTCGGCTGGAGGAACCGGAGGACCTGGTGACCTCCGGACCGTATGCGCTGACCCGTCATCCGATGTACGTGGGCTGGAGCCTCGCGCATCTGGGGGTCGGCCTCCTCCGGCTCTCCTGCTGGGTCTCCGTCACTCTCCCGGCGGCCCTCGCCGCGGAGCATCACCTCGTCGTTCGAGAGGACGAGGATCTGGCCCGCGCGTTCGGCGAGGCCTTCGAGCGCTACCAGCGCCAACGGCCCACGATCGTCGAGCACCTCCAAAGCTGCCGCCGATCAGGGCGCTAAAAGTAGTGCGGCCCACTGGCGGTCTGGGTCGCTGTACCGTGCGGAGGCACGTCGCGACAGGACCTGGAGGCGGACTCCGAGGAGGGAGGCGAGCGGATGCGGACCGACCACGACGTCGACCAACGCCCGGATGCCGGCTGGCGCGCGGCGTGCTGGCGATGACGGGTGGTTGTCGGCGGTTCGCGGGTTCGGTCGCGCTGGTGACCGGCGGCGGCGCCGGCATCGGCCAAGCGTGCGCGCACCGGCTCGCCGCCGAGGGTGCCCGCGTTGCCGTCGCCGACGTCGATGCCCCGTCCGCCGAGACCACGGCCGGCGAGCTCCGCGACGCATACGGCACCAGCGAGAACCATCTTGCCGTCCGCATGGACGTCACCGACCGGACCGCGGTGGACGACGCCGTGGCTGACATGGTCTGGCAGACGACCCGCCTCGACGTCCTCGTCGCCGTGGCCGGCGGCGATATCCCGCACGACGACATCGAGCACACCGACGACGACGTGTGGCGCGCGTTGTGGGACCTCAACCTCCTCGGCACGGTCCGCGTCTGCCGCGCCGCCATCCCCCATCTCCGGCGCAGCGACCGGAACCCGTCCGTCGTCATGATCAGCTCGGTCAACGCCCTGACCGGTATCGGTAGTGAGCCCTACTCCAGCGCGAAGGCCGGTCTCGGGTCGCTCACCCAGAACCTCGCCGTCTCGCTGGGCCCCGACGGCGTCCGAGTCAACGCGATCGCCCCAGGGACGGTCCGAACCCGGGTCTGGGACGGCCAGCCCGGCGGTGCCGACCGGATGGCCCCGCTGTACCCGCTCGGCCGGGTCGGTGAGCCGGAGGACATCGCCGCGGCCGTCGCATACCTCGCCTCCTCCGACGCCGCCTGGGTGACCGGCGTGCTGCTGCCGGTCGACGGCGGACTCCTCGCCGGGCGCCGTCTTCCCTAGCCCCGGAGGTGGAAGCGGCTGACGATGTCGGCCAGCCACGGCGTCTCGACGAACGACAGGCCGTAGTCCGCGGCGAGCTGTGCTCCGCGCTCGGGGTCGGCGGTGCCCGATTCGAGCATCTCCACCACGGCCCGGAAGAAGAGGTCGAACCCGGCCGGGCTGATGAGCTCGATCATCCGGGCCGGCCCCGGGCCGGCATTCCACATCGCGTGAGCCTCCCCGCGCGGTTTGGTGATGTAGCCGCCGGGCCCGAGAACCGCCTCACGGTCACCCGACCGGAAGCCGATCTCGCCCTGGGTGACGATCGAGAACTCGTCCTCCCGGGTGTGGATGTGCGGCGGCACCAGCGCGCCGGGCGGGAAGCCGTGCTCGACGACGGCGAGAGCGCCGCCCGTGTCGGCACCCGACAGCTTGAAGTCCACGGTGATCGCACCCAGATCTCCGGTACGCCCCTCGCCGGGGCGGACGACCGTCAGGGGTGGCGGGGGCGTCGGCATGGGTCAGCCTGACACCGCTTCATCGGACAACACCAACGCCATCACGGCGTCGGCGAGCCAGTCGCGGTACTCGCGCATGGTCCAGCCGCGGTCGATCGACATGAGATATACCGCCGGCGCGGTCAGCATCCAGACGACATCACGCGCCCGCTCGCTCGACAGCCCCGCCCGCAGCCAGCCCTCCGCCGACCAGTGCGTGACCACGCCGGTCGCTCCCACCAACCGTTCCGCGTCGGTGGTCTGCACGAACTCCTCGACCTCCGCGATGGCCCCGCGGCCGGCCAGGACGACCCGGGTCAGCGGCCCGGCCCGACCGACGAGAGTCCTGGCGAGGTTCGCATATGCGGCGGCGGCAGCGGCCGGGGTAGTCGCCGCCCGCACTGCTCGCACCTCGGGTCGATCGACGATCGGGATCGGCTCGTCGTCCCCAGCCATGGCCACGTCGTAAGCCGCCTTGAGCAGACCCGCCTTGCCGCCGAAGCCCTTGTACACCGTCTCCGCCGACACTCCGGCGCGGTCCGCGACCTCCCGGATCGTCGTGGCCGGGAATCCCTGCTCCAAGAAGAGATGGTGCGCAGCATCGATCACGCGGCGACGGGTGTCCCGCGCGGACCGGGCCCGCTGAGTCGTGGGGTCCACCTCATTCCCTCCATCGACAGCATCGCACTGGACATTGCCCTCGTTACAGCGTACTGTACCGACTTGATACAGTAGACTGTAACGAAAGGCCATTCTCATGACGGTCATCTCTCGCCCGTCCACTCGCGACGACCTCGCCGGCGCGATGGTCGACGGCATCAACGCCATGGCGGCCCAGGACGTCGCCACCCTCGAGCGCACGATCCATCCCGAGGCGGTCAACCGCGAGGCCATGACCGAGCCGCCCGCCGCGCGAGGCCGCGGCCCGCAGGCCTATCTCGCCACCGCCCGCTGGCTGGGATCCGCCTTCTCCGACCTGGCCTTCGGTTTCGAGCAGGTGGTCGTGGAGGGCGACCTCGTCGTCACCTACGGGACGATGTCCGGCCGCCACACCGGTGACTTCGTGGTCTACGCCCCCGACGGCAGCGTCGAGCGCGCCTTCGCGCCGACCGGAAGAAACTTCGAGGTCGCGCACGCCCACTTCGCCCGGATGCGCGACGGCCAGGTGGCTGAGCATTGGGCGGTCCGTGACGACCAGGGCATGGCCCTGCAGTTGGGGTGGGTGCCGCCGAGCCCGTGGTACCTCCTGCGCTGCGCCCGCGCCACGTCGCGCGCCCGACGCCAAGCCGCCCGCGTTTAGGGGTCAGCGCCGGGTCGGCCCGCCCTACGCTCACCGCTATGGAACGGCCCCCGGGCGTCCCGGCCGAGTTCGACGTGCGCACCATCGTGTACCTGCGCCGTGGCGACAACCCACCAGAGCTGGACGAGGAGGCATCGACGGCGCTCCATCACGCCCACCTGGCGCACCTCGCCGGCCTCGGTCAGCGGGGCATCATCGCCGCGAACGGTCCGCTGCGCGACCAGTCCGACCCGACGCTGCGCGGGATGTCGGTCTACACCGTCGACGTCGACGAGGCCCGACGGCTGGCGGAGTCCGACCCGGCGGTGCAGGCCGGCCGGTTCCGGGTCGACGTCGCCCGCTGGTGCGTCTCAGCCGGCCGGATCACGTTCCCCGAGTACGACGGGCAGGTCGGTGACCGGGTCCGGTTCGAGGACCTCTGAGCCCGACGCTCAGCCGAGCGGGACCTGCCGACCGTCGACCCACAGCTGGGCGTTCGGCATCAGGGATGCCCGGAGCCGAGCGGTCGCCGCTTGGGTCAGCTCCGGGTAGCGACCGTCCAGCGCGCCGACCCGCAGCGCGAACGCCACGTCGTACGGCTCCTCACCGGACAGCCACCGAGTTGGGCCGGGTCACTCCACCTAGCATGCACGGATGGTCGGGCCGGACGCTTACCTCGCCGCCCTCGTGGCCCGAGCGCGAGGCGTCCTCGGGCCGCATCTCGTGGGGGCGTATGCGGCCGGCTCGCTCGCGCTCGACGCGTTCCAGCCCGAGCGGAGCGACATCGACGTCGCCCTCGTGACCGCAGGCCCGCTGGCCGACACCGAAAAGGACGATCTCGTCGCGGCCCTGCGGCACGAGGCCCTCCCGGTACCCGCTCGTGGCCTCGAGCTCGTCGTCTACACGCATTCGGCGGCCGGCTCCGGC
This sequence comes from Lapillicoccus sp., assembly GCA_035535635.1. Classification (GTDB taxonomy): domain Bacteria; phylum Actinomycetota; class Actinomycetes; order Actinomycetales; family Dermatophilaceae; genus Lapillicoccus. The sequence continues at coordinate 5,634 of DATLPT010000094.1, forward strand.
ACGCCCGATCCGGCCTTCGAGGTGGAGCTCAACACTGGACCGGGCATGCGCTTCCGCGTCAGCCGCCGCCCCGACGACCGACCCGTGGTCGACGGCTCGTTCTGGTATGCGCTCGACCGCAGCATCCTCAGCCAGAGCCACGGCGCCCTGCTCGGGCCGCCGGCGAGCGACGTGTTCGCGGATGTTGTGGCGGAGGACCTCCGGACCCTGCTCGTGGACGCCCTCACCTGGTGGCTGCGCCAGCCCGGCGACCCGGTCGACGCGGTACTCGGCGCCTGCCGGTCCCTGGTCCGGTTCCGGGATGGAGATTGGCTCGACAAGGTCGCGGCGGGGCAGCGGCTGCTCGACACTGGATACCAGCCGGCCGCCGTCGTAGAGGGAGCGGTGGCCGCGCGACTCGGCCGCGGCACGGCGCCGCCACCCGAGGCCGCGCGGGCCTTCCAGCGCGCCGTCCGAGCCGAGATCCGCGGGAGATGATCGCCGTCGTCGGGTCAGCGCGAGGTGCAGACGGAACCCGAGCAGTCCCGGGACAGCAGCGCGTCGATGAACACCTGCTTGATGTCCTGCGGGTTCGAGGCCACGTAGGTCTTGCCGCCGGTCACCGCCGATACGGCCGAGAGCGCCGCCGTGTCCACACCCTGACCCATGCCGACGGTGACGATGACCACCGGCTTGTTCGGGTCCTTGACGGCGTTGATCTTGGCCAGGAGCTGCTCGAGAGTGATCCCGGCCGGGTCCTCGTTGCGGCCGTCGGTGAGGAGGATGACCGAGTTGACCCGGTCCGGCGCATACGAGGATTGCATCTGCTCGTATGCGGCCAGGAGGCTGTCGTAGAGCCCGGTGCCTCCGGAGGCGCTGCTGACCAGCGCCGGAAGCGCCTCGCCGAGCAGCTGCCGCTGCGGCTTGCCGTCGACGTTCTCGTCGAGCGGCCGGACCGGGAGGACCTCACGCCAGTCCTGTCCGGGTCCGCCGCGGTCGAGGCCGAACGCCCACAGGCCCAGCTGTGAGGTGTTGGGGAAGATCGACACGGCAGTCTGGGCGGCCTCACCCGCGAGGGCCATCCGGGTCTTGTCACCCTCGCGCTCCTTCATCGAGCCCGAGGTGTCGACGAGGGCGAGCATCCGCGCCTCGGTCTTGACGCCGCGCCAGGTCTTGGTCAGCGCGGCCTGCTGCAGGGTGCTGGGCTCGGGCAGGTAGGTCACGGCGCCGCTCGGCATGCCCGGGACGACCGGCCCGGCGCCGTCGGATCCGGGCAGCCGGAACCCGGCGGCGGTGAGCGCCGCCTTGCCGGCGTCGTTGGTCAGCTGGGACCGCAGGGCGCTGAGCGCGGCGGTGGACGCGTCCGGGGTGTTCGCTGCGGTCACCAGGGCGTAGTCGTACCGCCCGGTCCCCTCCTTGGGCACGATCGCATTGACGGCTCCCGGGTTCTGGCGCAGGTCGGCCGCCACCGCCTGCTCGGACGTCGGGAAGATGGCCGCCTTGTCCGTCCGGGCTGCCGCGAAGAGGTCCGACTCCGCGGGCATCGGTGAGTGCGACCAGGCCAACAGGGTGCGCCCGAGCGCGATCCGCGTCGTCGGGCTGTCCCCGAGGGCGGTCGGGGCGCTGAGGAGGACCAGCCGGCCGCTCGTCGTCGTCTCGGGGTCGGGCAACCGGATCGGGATGCTGCCGTCTCCGGCGGCCAGGGCAGACCAGGACGGGTTGGCCAGGGCCGGTCCCACCTTCGTCGCGATCGGGGCCGGAACCGCGAAGACCAGCGGACTGGTCGCCACTTCCTCGACGTCGGGCTGGATGGCGTCCGGCTTGGCCGCCCGCACCGCGTCGACGAAGACGGACGAGTCGCTCACCCACCCGGCCGGCGCGTCCTTGGACCCGCTGGAGAACGCCGAGGCGACGGCAGCCGAGGCCGCCTCGGTCACAGAGAAGGTGAGGCACGGATTCTGCTGGGTGACCTGGTCGGCTGCGGTCTTCACCACCGAGGTCATGCCAGGAGCAACGGCAACCTTGACCGGTTCGCTGGCGGGCGAGCATGCGGACCCCGCCGGCCGGTCCGCGGCTGTGCTTTCAGTGGGCGACGGTGTGGCCGATCCCGCGCCGCCGTCCGACCGGCGCAACAGGTAGTAGAGCCCTCCGGCCAGGATCAGGCCCAGCACCAGGGCAACGACGACCACCACACCGGCGGGTCGCTGGGGCGGTGCCGCGGCGGAGTGTCTACCCACACGCGCTCCTTACTGGCTGCGCTCCTGCCCCCACAGGAAGACAGCCCGGCTTGCACTCTACGGGTGAACGGATGACCTCTCCCAATCCCCTTTCAGGCTTTTCCTCCGCCCACACCCGTTCGCGTGCGGTCGGATGCGGTGATCGGTTCAGCGGTCGTCGTCGACGCGCGCGCGATGGCGGTCGGTGAGCTCGGTGATGGTCTCGAGGTACCGGTGCATGAGGCGCAGCTCGCGGTCCGAGACCTCGCCGAGCTGCCGCTGGCCCTCCTCGACGAGCGGCCCGTAGAGCGCCATCGTCCGCTTCGTCCCCGATGTCGTCATCCGCACGAGGACCTGGCGACGGTCCTCGTCGCTTCGAAAGCGCTCGACGAACCCCTTGCGCGCCAAGCGGTCCACCAGGGCAGTCGTGGCCGCCGGCGTGAGCGCGGTCGCCCGGGCCAGCTCGCCCGCCGTCTTCGGACCGTCGGCCAGCCAGTCCAGGCACCGCAGGTCGGCCGGTCCCAAGCCCAACCGGCGGCCGACGGCGTCGTCGAAGGCCTGCACGCTGCGCTGGTAGCGCTGCATCGCCAGGCCGAGGTCGCCGAGAAGGTTGTCACGGGAGGGCATCTGCTGCTATTCTTTCGAATCTCGAAATATCAGACTTTCGTAACAGGAGGATAGCAGGATGAAGGCTCTCATCGTGGGCGGCGGCGTCGCCGGACCGGCGACGGCCATGGCGCTGCAGCACGTCGGGATCGACGCGGTGCTGTTGGAACGCCGCGCGGCCCGCGACGCGACGGAAGGCTCCTACTTCACCATCGCCCCCAACGGGCTGGACGCGCTCGACGTCCTCGGCGCGCTCGATCTCGCGCGGGCGGTCGGCTTCCCGACGACGACCAACGCGATGTACGGCGCCACCGGTCGCCTGCTCGGCGAGATCGGTCTCGGCGTACCGCTCGCGGACGGGACGGTCGCGCTCACCGCCAAGCGGTCGCTCCTCGCGGCGCGGCTCCTCGACGAGGCCGAGTCCCGCGGCGTCGAGGTCCGCCGGGGCGCCGAGGCCGTCGCCGTGGCGAGCCAGGACCGCGCGGCGACGGTGACCCTGGCGGACGGCGAACGCCTGGCCGCCGACCTGGTCGTCGGGGCCGACGGCGTCCGCTCCCTGGTGCGTCCGGCCATCGACCCAGAAGCACCGACCGGCCGCTACGTCGGCCTGACCAACTTCGGCGGCATCACCCGGGACACTCCGCTGGCGGCGTCCCTCCGTCCGGAGGCGTGGCACTTCGTCTTCGGGGCGCGGGCGTTCTTCGGGGCGCATCCGACCCCGGCCGGGGACGTCGTCTGGTTCGTCAACGTCCCCGAGCCGGAGATCAGCCGCGAGCGGCGCGCCGCCACCAGCTCGACGGAGTGGCAGCGCCGGCTCCTCGACCTCCTCGCCGGCGACGCCGGCCCCTCCGCCGAGCTGGTCGCCGGCGGCACGCTCGAGCTGACCGGCGACAACACCTACGACCTTCCGCACGTGCCGCACTGGACGAGTGACCGGCTCGTCCTCGTGGGCGACGCCGCCCACGCCCCGTCGCCGAGCTCGGGCCAGGGCGCCTCCATGGCCCTCGAGGACGCCGTGGTCCTGGCCACGTCGCTGCGGGACCACGCGAGCGCTTCCGGCGACCTACCCGCCGCTCTCTACGCATACGAGCAAGCGCGCCGAGCCCGCGTCGAGCGCATCGTCAAGGCGGGTGCTCGCAGTAGCGACGCCAAGACCCATGGCCCGGTAGGGCGCCGACTCCGGGAGGCGGCGATGTCCCTCGTGTTCCGGTACCTCGTGACCGCCCGAAGCACGGCCTGGATGACCGGCTCGCGCCTCAGCTGGGACGGCCAGCGGGCGGCGTGAGCGGTACCGCCACCACCAGAACAGCATCAGCGCGCTGCTGACCACGTAGAAGGTGTGGAGGATCCACAGTGGTCCGGGCGGCAGGCTGAACACGTACACGGAGTGCACCAAGTTGCCGACGTTGGCGACGACGAGGTTGCTCGCGCTGTACGACCGCAGGTCACGGGTGCGGAATGCCTTGACGAGCATCGGCAGGTAGCTGAACACGAACAGCGTGGTCGACAGAGTGCCGGCGACCACTCCGGCCTCTTGCAGCGACACGGCGGGTCACCTCCCTCTCGTCCGATCCGCTCGACCGGAGCAGCGTCGCCGAGCCGTGGGCAGGGCGGCATCGGGGGGATCCCTCAGATTCCAGGGTTCGGCACCTCAGGTCCGGGCGCACGAGCCTCAGACGGTGGGGGTTTCGACTTAGCCCGAGTGTCGGAAGATGCCGTCTGCGTCGGTACGCTCGGGCTGTCCCTAGGAGGTGCGCATGAGGCGTCCAGGCATGGTCGTGGGCGGCGTTCTCCTCGTCGTAGTCGGCGCGGTGTGGACCTTGCAGGGTCTGGGCTACCTCCCCGGCAGCGTGATGAGCGGCGTGACGTTCTGGGCGGTGATCGGTCCCGTCGTCGCCGTCGTCGGGCTGGTCTTCATCGCCCGCGGATGGTCCGGTCGGGGCGCTCGTCCGCCGGACGATGGCCGCCCGGGTGCCTGACGACGACCCTGTCGAGGCGGTCCGGGCGTTCTGGGACGGTGCGGCCGCCACGTTCGACGAGGAGCCCGACCATGGGTTGCGCGACCCCGCCGTCCGATCGGCCTGGACCGCGCTGCTGCGGACTCATCTGCCGGACCCGCCGGCCGACGTGCTCGACCTCGGCTGCGGGACCGGCACGCTGACCGTCCTGCTCGCCGCGGCGGGGTACCGGGTCGAGGGCCTGGACCTCGCGCCGGCCATGGTTGCGGCCGCCCGCGACAAGGTCGCGGCCGCCGGAGTGACCGCCACGGTGGAGGTGGGCGACGCGGCCGACCCGCCCGGGCGACCCAGTGCATACGACGTCGTCCTGACCCGTCACGTCCTGTGGGCACTGCCGGACCCCGCGGCCGCGGTGGCCCGGTGGGTGCGGCTGCTTCGACCTGGCGGACGGATGTTGCTCGTCGAGGGACAGTGGCGGACCGGCGGCGGCCTCAGCGCCGAGGAGACACGACGGCTGGTGCTGCCGTATGCGACCTCGGTCGAGTCCGTGGCTCTCATCGACCCGACGCTGTGGGGCGGCCCGATCTCCGACGTGCGCTACCTCTGCGTCGCCCTCCCTGCTTGAGCAGGGCTGCGCTCTGGTCGAATGGGCGCGTGCGACGCGACGTCTCGGCCCATCTGGCTCTCACGGTCACCGGTCCCACGACGCTGCTCTTCAGCACCGCAGTCTCGGCGACAGGGGTGAGCGTCGACGAGCGTCTCGACCTCCGAGTCGACGGTCAGCTCGTCGATCCGACGACGTTCACTGATCATTACGGCAGCCGGCTCCACCAAACCGAGTGCACGGCGTCACGCGTCGAGTTCGACTACGCGGCAACGGTTCGCGGCCAGGCGGCCGCAGCCGGCGCCGAGGTGATCGACCTGGTGACCTTCCTGCGGCCGAGCCGCTACTGCGAGTCCGACGCGCTCGCGCCGACCGCCCAGGCCGAGTTCGACGGCCTCGAGGGGCACAAGCTGCTCGGCGCGGTCGCGGGGTGGGTTCACGACCGGCTGGCCTACGTCTCCGGAGCGTCACTCCCGACCGACGGGGCGGTCCGCACCCTGCTGGCGCGGCAGGGCGTCTGCCGGGACTTCACCCACCTGACCATCGCCCTCCTGCGGGCTCGTGACGTCCCTGCGCGGCTCGCGTCGGTGTATGCACCGGGGCTCGGACCGATGGACTTCCACGCCGTCTGCGAGGCGTGGGTCGACGAGGCCTGGCAGGTCGTCGACGCGACGTGGCTGGCACCGCGCCAGAGCCTGCTGCGGATCGCGACCGGTCGCGACGCCGCCGACACGGCGTTCCTCACGAACAACCGCGCAGACGTCGTCCTCGACGAGCTGGAGGTCACCGCGGTCGCCGACGAGCTGCCGGACGACGACTGGACGTCGCCGGCTCAGCTGCGCTGACGGCATCCCGCCCAGGAACCGCGAAGGGTCGCTGCCCACCTCCGGTTTCAGTTCAGGCTGAGCCGCGAGGCCCCCGGCCCTCCGGACAGCCCCAGCCGCGCGGCGAGCGCCGACTCGCGCTGCGCCATCCTCCGGACGAGGGCCAGTCGCGCACTCGTCTCGGACACTTCGAGCAGCCGCTGCCGGTCGTCGCGGCCGAGGTCGAGCGACTCGGCGGCCCAGTACGCCAGCAGACCCGGGTCGTCCGGTGGGTTCGCCATCTCGAGGCCGACGGTGACCCCGTGAACATGGACCAGCTCGCGAACGGCGCCGGCCAGAACGGGGATCTGCGACTCGTCCCCGGGCTGGTCCCCGAGCCAGGTCACCTCAGCAGTCGTCCAGGGCGTACCCGCAGACTCGTCGACGGCGTCCAGCCGGAACCGGCGTGTGCCGTGTACAAGGACGAGGAACAACCCCGGATTCACCTGCACCACCCGGTCGAGCACCGCGAGGCAGCCCGCCGCGTACAGCTCGTTGGTCCGGTCTCCGACCTCGTAGCCGTGACGGATGGCGACGACTCCGAACCCGAGCTCCTCGCCCTCGCTGTCGATGAGGTGGCGCAGCAGGGCGACGTAACGATCCTCGAACACCTGGAGCGGCATCCGCATCCCGGGCAGCAAGGTGCCGCCCAGTGGGAAGAGCGGGAGGGACGGCATACCCGACTCTAAGCGGACCGGTCCACGACAAGCATCTCGTCGGCGCCCACCTGAACGTGAGGGCCTAGGGATACGACACGACGTAGCTCGGGACGCCCCCCATGTCCGGAGTCACGGGGTCGCCGACGTCGTTGACGACGTGGTCGATCGTCCCGGCGTGGTTGAGCGAGACGGTGAGCAGGTCGTGCAGCCGCACGCCGGGCGTCACCGGCACCTCGAACCCGTGCGTGGCGTGCAGGGTCGGGTCGACGATGGTGTAGATGTATGCGCCGCCACCCCAGAGCTCGTGGTTCCGAACGGTGTCCGCGACCTTGTACGCGGCAGACCCGAGGATCCCGTCGTGCTGCCACGCGGCCTGGCTCGGCGGGTCGTAGGGGAACTCGTTCTGGAAGAACACCGTCCTCCCCCGCTCGCCGGACCAGATGACGTTCTCCTTCGTGAACTGCTCGGAGAACAGGCCGGTCGCGGTGACGTCGTCGCCGCGGACGACGACCCCGGTGTCGGACGGGTTGACCGTCCAGCCGAAGCTGCCGGGCACACCGTGGTCGGCCCGCCACGCCCAGATGTCGTCGAGGATCACGTGGTCGCTGTTGACCTCGAGCGCGACCGTGGTGGACCCGGCGTGCGGTCCGCCGATCCGGAAGAAGACGTCCTGCAGCGCGGTCGGGTTCGCGGGATCACTGGCCTTGCGGTCCTGGCCCGGGCCGCCGCGACCGGTGCCGACGCGCAGCAGGGCCGGTGAGCCCGCCGTCCGGCGTCGATCATGATCCCCGCGACGTCGACGCCCGGCACGTCGCCGACCTGCAGCGGGACCGCCCCTCCCGGGGAGGTCAGCGTCGGCAGACCCAGCCCCAGGACGACGGTATGCGCCCTCTTGACGTCGAGGGTCCGGTCCACCGAGTAGACCCCGGGGAGGAAGAGCAGGTTGCGGCCCTGCGCGAGCGCGACGTGGATCTTCACCAGCGGCGTGTCGGGGGACGCGACGAAGAAGTCTGACAGCGGCAGCGACCGACCCGGGGTCGGCCCGGCCGTCCACGTCGGACCTGAGGACTCCGTCCGGGCCGTCGGCACGAAGACCTGCCAGGTGCCGGCGTCGTCGACCCACAGGTAGGGCCGCTCGCGACTGGCCGGGTCGGTCGCCAGGGTCGTGTACGCCGGGTTGGGGAACGACTGCGGGGGCGCGCCATGGACGCCCGCGAAGACCTGGTTCCACACCGCGTTCGACCATCCGCCGATGGCGCTGTCGCGGACGAGGAACTGCTGCTGCGAGCCGTTGATGACGAACTGCGTCCGCGAGTCGGCGATGAAGCCACCGCTCTCATACTGCGGGCCGGCCGTGCAGTAGTACATCAGGCTCAGGTTGCCGCCGCGCACGTCGACCCGGCGCATCGGGGCGGCCTGGGACACGGCCCAGAAGTTGGCCGACGAGCGGCAGTCCTTCTCCCCGGTGACGTTGATGGTGAGGTTGGACAGCGAGCGCCAGAAATTGTTGAGAGCGATGCAGTTGTCCGGGGCGAGGCAGCGGTTGTAGACGTCGACGTGCCCGTTGATGG
>DATLPT010000095.1:0-4259 GCA_035535635.1 Lapillicoccus sp.
GCCAGGGCGGCCTTGGCCTGGTCGGCAGTAATCGCGCCGGACTGGGCCTGCGCCTGGATCGGGCCTGCCAACTCGGTGATCCGGTCGGTGAACGCGGAGGTGAACACGGTGGTCAGTGCCGCCAGTCCCACCGCGCCGCCGATCTGCTGGGCGGTGTTGAGGGCGGCCGAACCGGCTCCAGAGTCCTCGGCGCGAACGCCCGCGACTGCGGTGAGGGTGAGCGGCACGAAGGTCAGACCCATGCCGACGGCGAGGACGAGGATCCACGGCAGGAGGTTCGTCGCATACGAGCTCTCGACCGTCAGGTGGCTGAAGCCCCACAGGCCGATCGCCGCGATGAGGGCACCCGGCCCGGAGATCCAGCGCGGGTCGACCCGGCTGGCCAGCGTCGAGGCGATACCGGCGCCGGTCACCATGGCGGCCGAGAAGGGTAGGAACGCGAAGCCGGCCTGCAGCGGGCTGTATCCGAGGACCTGCTGGATGTAGAGCCCGAGGAAGTAGAACATCGCGAACATCCCCGCCCCGACGAGCAGCATGACGAGCATGCTGACGCCGCGGGTGCGGTCGGCGAGGATGCGGATCGGCAGCAGCGCGTGGGCGTTGCGGCGCTCGACGGCCACGAAGACGGCGAGCAGGACCGCGCCCGCCGTGAGACAGGCGATGGTCAGCGACGAACCCCAGCCGCCGTTCGGGTCGGCCGCGTGGGTCAGCCCGTAGACGATGCCCACGAGGCCGGCGGTGCCGGTGACGGCGCCGATCAGGTCGAAGCTGCCCTCGGACCGCTCCGACTCGATGAGTACCCGCGGGGCGACCGTGGCGACCAGCAGACCGATCGGCACGTTGATGAAGAACGTCCAGCGCCAGTCCTGCTCGGTGAGCACGCCGCCGAGGATCAGGCCGACGGCCGCACCCGCACCGGACATCGCCGCATACACACCCATGGCGCGGTTGCGCGGCTTGCCGGCGGGAAAGGTCGTCGTGATGAGCGCGAGAGCGGCCGGGGAGGCAAGCGCGGCACCCATGCCCTGGGCGACGCGGGAGGCGATGAGCATCGCCTCGTTGACGGCCAGTCCGCCGACGATGGAGGCACCGGCGAAGAGGAGCACGCCGACGGTGAACATGCGGCGCCTCCCGAGGAGGTCGCCGAGTCGGCCGCCGAGCAGCAGCAGGCTCCCGAGGGCGAGGGCGTAGGCGTTGACGACCCACGACAGGCTGGACGACGAGAAACCGAGGTCCTGCTGGATGTGGGGCAGCGCGATGTTCACGATGGTGCCGTCGAGGACGATCATCAGCTGCGCGCTGCCGATGACGGCGAGCGCCAGGCCGAGGAATCGGCTCCGCGACGGGGCGGAGGCGACCGCGGACTCGGCGCGGTCGATCACGGAAGTCATGGAAAGCCTTTCGGAGTATGCGGACGCGCGGGTATGCCCGGGCGTGCCGGTTCGGTGGGGCGGCCGTCTGCGTCGACGGCGACGTTCAGGGGGTATGCGTCAGGGCAGCGTCGCCCGGGAGGCAGGCAGGACGACCTCGTCCACGATGGCGGTGATGTCGGCGACGTCGCAGTCGCGGCCGAAGAGGACGGCCTGGTGCACGCACATGGCGGGAAGAATCCCGGCGAGCCGCTCGAGGTCGGCGTGCGGACCGATCTCGCCCCTCTCCTGGGCCCGGCGGAAGATGGCCTGTGCCTCGCTGGTCATGGGCTCGACGAACCGAGTTCGGAACTCACGGTAGAGCTCCTCGTCGCGGTGCAGCGCCGGCATGACCGCGCCGATCAGCGAGGGCAGGCCCTCGGTGAGTCCGCGGTCCTGGCAGGCGCCGGACAGCAGGTCACCGCGCAGCGAGCCGGTGTCGGAGCGCTCCAGGACTGACGGACAGATCGTCTCGACGACCGCCTCCACGACGAGCGCGGCCTTGGTCGGCCACTTGCGGTAGAGGGTGGCCTTGCTCGCTCGGACCTCGGCGGCGATGGCGTCGAAGGTCAGCTTGTCGTAGCCGTGCTCGACGAGGAGACGGATCACCGCCTCGTGGATCTGGGTCGCGCGTTCGCCCTCGACCCTGGGGCGGGTAGCGGTGGCGGTGGGGCTCATGGGATCACTATCTCGGCTGCGAATGGAACGAAACGGTTTCGTTCTATTCGTAGCGTACGCCCGGGTCGGGTGCGGGTCAAATCCGGTGTCAGCGTGGGCTGGGAGCATCGGGTGATGAGCGATGACCAGCCCGTCCTGACCGACCAGCGGCGCTACCCCCACGGGGTCCCTTCGTGGGTCGACGTCACGCAGCCCGACCTCGACGCCGCTGCCCGGTTCTACGGCGGGCTCTTCGGCTGGCAGCTGACCGACGTGACGTCTCAGGACGCGCCCGGCTCCTATCTCATCGCGACCCTCGACGGTCACGACGTCGCGGCCGCCGCGCCCGTCGAGGCGGCCGGCGAGGTCGCCTGGCGGACCTACGTCGCCTGCGACGACGTCGACGCGACGGCGGCCGCCGTGACCGCGGCCGGTGGGAGGGTCCTCGCCGCACCGCGCGACGTCGGTCCGGCCGGCCGCGACGCGACGTGCATCGACCCGCAGGGTGCGCAGTTCCGTCTGTGGCAGGCGCGGCGCCGGCTCGGCGTCCAGCTGGCCAACTCCCCCGGTGCGTGGAACTTCAGCATCCTCCGCAGCGCAGCAGCACCAGGCGGCGTCCTGCCGTTCTACGCCGAGGTGTTCGGCTGGGCCGTCGACCCGCAGCTGGGCGCCGGCATGATCCGGCTGCCCGGGTACGGCGACCACCTCGCGGCCACGGTGGACCCGCACATCCACGAGCGGCAGCAGTTCGCGCCGCCCGGCTTCGCCGACGTCGTCGCCGGCGTGGTCGAGGACGCCGATGCGGAGCAGGCCGCGTGGCAGGTGACGTTCACCGTCGCGGACCGGGACGAGTCGGCGCTGACGGCTGAACGGCTGGGGGCGACGGTGCTGTCGTCGAGTGAGAACGACTGGACGCGCGAGGCGGTGATCCGCGACCCACAGGGCGCGACGCTGACGCTGAGCCAGTTCGCCCCGGCCGAGTGGTGAGCCGCACGCATACCGCCGAGCTTCCGGGCCGGAGCGGTCGGAAATCCGACCACCTAGGCCCGGGACCGAGCCCCGACCTTCAGGCGCTCTCCTTGCGCTGCTGACGCTTGGCCCGGACCGGTACGTCGCGGCGGACGACCGTCGGCAGGACGTTGTCGAGGACGACCTCGCGGGTGACGACGACACGGGCGATGTCGTCCTCGCTCGGGACGTCGAACATCACCGGGAGGAGGACCTCCTCCATGATCGCCCGCAGCCCGCGCGCGCCGATGCCGCGCAGCAGCGCCTGGTCGGCAACCGCCTCGATCGCCTCGGTGGTGAACTCCAGCTCGACGCCGTCGATGTCGAACATCTTCTTGTACTGCTTCACCAGCGCATTGCGCGGCTCGGTGAGGATCTGGACCAGCGCGTCGCGGTCGAGCGGGCTCACCGTCGTGATGACCGGGAGGCGGCCGATGAACTCGGGGATGAGCCCGAACTTCATGAGGTCCTCGGGCATGACTTCATGCATGGACTCCACGAGGTCCTTTGGGGTGTGCAGCTGGCTGCCGAACCCCAGGCCCTTCTTGCCGTTGCGCGACTCGATGAGCTTCTCCAGGCCGGCGAAGGCACCGCCCACGATGAACAGGACGTTCGTCGTGTCGATCTGGATGAACTCCTGGTGGGGGTGCTTGCGACCGCCCTGCGGCGGGACGCTGGCGGTGGTGCCCTCGAGGATCTTCAGCAGCGCCTGCTGGACACCCTCGCCGGAGACGTCGCGGGTGATCGACGGGTTCTCGCTCTTGCGGGCGATCTTGTCGACCTCGTCGATGTAGATGATCCCGGTCTCCGCCTTCTTGACGTCGTAGTCGGCGGCCTGGATGAGCTTCAGCAGGATGTTCTCGACGTCCTCGCCGACGTAGCCGGCCTCCGTCAGTGCCGTGGCGTCCGCGATCGCGAACGGGACGTTGAGCATCTTGGCCAGGGTCTGCGCGAGATAGGTCTTGCCGCAGCCGGTCGGGCCGATCAGCAGGATGTTGGACTTGGCGATGTCGACGTGGTCGGAGTCCTTCTTGACCGGACCCGACTCACCCGCCTGGATGCGCTTGTAGTGGTTGTAGACCGCGACGGCGAGCGCCTTCTTGGCGGTGTCCTGGCCGACGACGTAGTTCTGGAGGAAGTCGAAGATCTCGCGCGGCTTGGGCAGCTCGTCGAGGCCGAGCTCGG
>DATLPT010000096.1:0-7404 GCA_035535635.1 Lapillicoccus sp.
GGGCGTCGTCCGGCGTCGGCACGCGGCCAACTCTAGGTCACCCCACGAAGTTCTCCGCTCCGCTCCGATACTTCGCGGGGACCCCGACCGGGAGGGCGCGTTTGGTTCCGGGCACCTCTCGGGAGACGATGAAGGCATGAGCTCCCCGAGCACGATGCCGGCCTCCGGCGAGCAGTCCGGGCAGCCCGCGCCCTCGCGCAGCCGGTATGCGATGGGGACGTACGGCAACATGATCCGCTCGCTGCTTGTGGTCTTCGGAATCGTGGCGGTGCTCGTCGCGATCGTTCCTCGCGTACAGAGCATCCAGCAGCCGCCGGTCGACGCCGCATCGGTCGTCGCGGACGCGGTCCGACAGAGCGGCCTGCCGTTCGAGGCACCGGTCGGGTTGCCGGACGGGTGGTCGCCGACGAACGCCCGGTATGCCTCGAGCACGGACGACCTGCCCACCTGGCAGGCCGGGTGGAGTACGCCCAAGGACGGCTACGTGGCGATCCGACAGACCAAGGACGCCAGCCCCGCGTGGCTCCAGGCCGCGACCAGCGGGGGACATCAGACCGGAACGAGGCAGCTCGCCGGGCGGACGTGGACGGTCTTCTACGACTCCGCGAACAAGCGGACCAGCCTCGTCGACGTCCCGTCGGGCGGTGGAACGGCCACATCGATGACGACGGTGGTCACTGCGGTCGCCGACGACGAGGAGCTCACGACCTTCACGACGGCGTTGAAGCCGGCCCAGCCTCGCTGATCTGACGTTGGGCGCCGTCCAGCCAAGCGGTGCAGTGCGCCGCGAGCGCCTCACCCCGGCGCCACAGACGCATACCCTCCTCGAGGGGAACCTGACCACCCTCGAGCTGCGCGACGATCGCGGTGAGCTCGTCCCGCGCGTCCTCGTAGGACAGCTCCGCGACGTCGGCGAACTCGACGCCGTCGGCGGACGGACCTGACACGTCTCGCGCGGCCATGCGAGCCACCCTAGCCAGGCGCGGTGCCGGTGCCGTCCTCGGTTCCGTTCACCGGCCGCACGCCGAAGTCGCCGCGCGCCACCCGGACGCGGAGCAGCTCATCGCGCTCGATCTCCTCCCGCGACATCACGACACGGCCGTCACGGTGCTGCACCACCGCATACCCACGTTCCAGGGTCGACTGGGGCGAGAGGCTGCGGACCCGCGCCCCGAGGTGGCGGACCTCGTCGTCGGCCCGGATGACCCGGGCGACCATTCGGTCGCGGACCCGTCCGCGCAGTCCGAGAACGAGCTCGCGCTGCCGGGTCACGAGCGCGGTGGGATCGGCCAGCACCGGCCGCGACCGCAGGCTCTCGAGCACGTGCCGTTCGTGATCGAGGCGGCGGATCAGCGCGCGAGTCGCCCGGGCCAGCGACTGCTCGGTCCCCCGGCGTTCCTCCTCGGCGTCGGGGACCACCAGCCGTCCGGCATCGGTTGGGGTGGAGGCGCGCCGGTCGGCGACGAAGTCCAGCAGCGGGGTGTCGACGTCGTGCCCGATGGCGCTGACGATCGGAGTGACCGCCTCGGAGACGACCCGCAGGAGGGTCTCGTTCGAGAACGGCAGCAGCTCCTCGGCGGCGCCGCCGCCGCGAGCGACGACGATGACATCCACCCCGGGATCGGCGTCGAGCTGTCTGACGGCAGCGCTGACCTCGGTGACCGCGGCACTGCCCTGGACGGCGACCTCGCGGATGGCGAAGCGCACAGACGGCCACCGCCGGCGGGCGTTCTCGACGACGTCCTTCTCGGCCGCGCTGCCGCGGCCGGTGACGAGGCCGACGCAGCGGGGGAGGAACGGCAGCGGCCGCTTGCGCTCGACGTCGAACAGGCCCTCCTGAGCGAGCCGTTGCTTGAGGATCTCGATCCGGGCCAGCAGGTCACCGACGCCGACCGGCCGGATCTGTCGCGCGTCGAGGACGAGGGTGCCGCGCTTCGGCCAGAACGCCGGCTTGGCTTGGAGTACGACGCGCGCTCCTTCGTCCAGCGGGGCACCCATCGCCGCGATGGCGTGGACCGACACGGTCGCCGACAGGGACATGTCGACGTCGGGGTCGCGCAGGGTGAGGTAGGCGGTCGAGCCCCGGACGTTGAGCTGGACCACCTGACCCTCCACCCAGAGCTGCGGCATCCGCTCGACGTACTCGCCGATCTTCAGGCTGAGGACGCGCACCGGCCAGGGCTGCTCGGCGCTCGTTTCGGCGGCCTTCTCGGGCAGCGCCGCACTCGACGGGGCTGCGGTCACCGCCTCACCCTAGGACCGCACCTTCTCACTCGGCCGTGGCCTCGGCGCGCTCCTGCTCGGTGTAGGCGCGCATCGCCGCCGCGGGGTTCGCGGCACGAGCCCGGCGCAGGTCGGCCACCATCGCCGACGTCGCGTGCATGGCCGCCTTGGCGGAGCCACGGGTCCACGTCATCGCGTGGTCGGCGGCGATGCCGAGTCCATTGCCCACCTCGATGGCGTCCTGGTCGGCGCCCATGTAGAGGAACTGCCAGCCGTAGTCCTGACTCTGCTGGTCGACCAGCGCCTTGATGGAGGCATGGGTCCACTCCCGGCTCGCGTTCTCGTAGCCGTCCGTCATCACCGCGACGACGACCGTGCCGGGTCGCGCGTCCTCGGGCAGCGCGGCGAGTCGAGCACCGGCGTCGACGACGAGGCGCCCCATCGAGTCGAGCAGCGCCGTGCTGCCTCGCGGCTCCAGCACCAACGGACCGACCTGCGCGATGGGCAGGTCGGCGAAGACCTGCTCGTAGACGTTGTCGAACCGCGCCAGCGTCATCCGGCACTCGCCGCTGGCGTTGCGCTGCTCCGCCACGAACGCGTCGAATCCGCCGACGATGTCCTGCTTGATCGACTGCATCGACCCGCTCCGGTCGAGCAGCACATAGAGGTGGGTCAGGCCAGAATCTGTCATTGTCGGGTCTCCTTCGACGTTCGCGGCCGGAACCGCATGGCTGGGCGGCTCTGAGTTTCTGGGCCGGGCTCGGGGGCGCGCCCGGTCTCGTGGTCGTACCTCGCCCGTTCGACCCCCGACGCGGTCACGCGTCCACTCTCGTTCGCATACGGCGCCAGCATCGGGGTGCGGGCCAGCCGCGGCCCGACGGCGTTCTCGGAGAGTCCGACCCCCGCACCGACCGACCGCAGACTGGCGCGGCCGGTGACGAGCGCCCGGGCCATGGTGTCGTCGATGAGCCCGGTGAGCTGGTCGGCCGCCCGCCGCAGGTGGGGCAGCGCCTCGGCCGGTGCTGGGCTCTCGGCGGCGGTCGTCAGGGCGTCGCGGATCACGTCGTAACGGGGGTCGTCGGTGCGGGACATGGCGAGAAGCATACCGCATAAACTGCGGAAACCAACATACTTCGAGTATGCGTCGAGTGCGCCTCCGCACTCGTCGAGGCAAGAGTTCAGGGACGCCGCACGTAGGATCGAGGCATGTCTGCCCTTCCGACGACCACCGAGAAGCGGGTTCTCCTGGCCGCGCCGCGGGGCTACTGCGCCGGCGTCGACCGGGCCGTCGTCACGGTCGAGAAGGCCCTCGAGCTGTACGGACCGCCGGTCTATGTCCGAAAGGAGATCGTCCACAACAAGCACGTCGTCACCACACTGCGAAAGCGAGGGGCGGTGTTCGTGGACGAGACCGACGAGGTGCCGGAAGGCGCCACCGTCGTCCTCAGCGCGCACGGGGTCGCGCCGGTCGTGCACGAGGAGGCGCGGGCCCGGAGCCTCAAGACCATCGACGCCACCTGCCCGCTGGTCACCAAGGTGCACCGTGAGGCGGTCCGGTTCGCGGACGCCGACTTCGACATCCTGCTCATCGGTCACGAGGGGCACGAGGAGGTCGTCGGCACCTCGGGCGAGGCGCCGGAGCACATCACCCTCGTCGACGGTCCCGACGACGTCGTCAACGTCGCAGTCCGCGACCCGGAGAAGGTCGTCTGGCTCTCCCAAACCACGTTGTCGGTGGACGAGACGATGGAGACGGTCCGCCGGCTGCGGTCGCGGTTTCCGAAGCTCCAGGACCCGCCCAGCGACGACATCTGCTACGCCACGCAGAACCGGCAGCTGGCGGTCAAGCAGATGGCTCGTGACTGCGACCTCGTGGTCGTGGTCGGGTCGCGGAACTCGTCGAACTCGGTCCGCCTCGTCGAGGTGGCGCTCGAGCACGGCGCCCGGGCGGCGCACCTGGTGGACTACGCGGACGAGATCGAAGATGTGTGGCTCGAGGGGGTCTCGACCGTGGGTGTGACGTCGGGTGCCAGCGTGCCAGAAGTGTTGGTCCGTGACGTGCTCGCCCACCTGGCCGAGCAGGGGTTCGGCGAGGCCGAGACGGTCGTCGCCGCCGAGGAGTCGCTGCTCTTCGCCCTGCCCTCCGAGCTGCGCCGCGACCTCAAGGCCCGGTCGGGCGACGAGCCGGACCAGGTGCGGCACGACCCGTCGAGCCTCGCTGCCGGCGCCTTGCGCTGACTCGCTTCTTCGCTGCTTCCCAGCTCGGCCCCTTCCCGTTCCTGCTCCCGCCGAGAGGCCGACTTTTGTCGTTATCCGGCCCGGATGACGACAAGAGTTGGCCTCTCGACCGGGAGGAGAGGTCGGGCGGGGAGCCTTGGGACATCCCGGCGAGGGAACCTAGGCTGGCCGCCGTGAAGCCGGCCACGTTGCTGAAGGTGGTGCGGGAGGGGTCGCCGCGGATTCGGCTCCGTGCCTTCCGGGACGGACGCAGCGCGGTGAGGCTGGCGGGGACCCGGGCGCTCCTCGACAGCGGACTGCTCGATGCCCTCGCTCCGCTTGGCGGCTCGGCCAACGCGGCCCGACTGGCCGAGCGGGCAGAGCTCACCGATGTCGAGCTCTGCCGCGCCCTGCTCGAGCTGGGAGCGGCATACGGGCTGGTCCGATCGGTCCCGGGCGGCTGGCAGCTGACCCGCCAGGGCCGGTCGTTGGTGGGCGACTCGACCGGTCGGGCCATGGTCGAGGCCCTCGGGGGCTACCACTACGACCTCTACCGCGAGCTGCCGGCGCAGCTGCGCGGCGGTCCACGCCGGGACGACCTGGAGGTGCACGCCGAGCTCATCGCGCGTGTCTCCTCGGCGTTGGCGCCCTTCATCCGGGACACCGTCCTCGCTGCCGTCGACGAGGTGAGACCCCAGCGGGTCCTCGACATCGGCTGCGGTGAGGGCGAGTACCTGACCGCCATGCTGAAGCACTCCGTCACGGCGACGGGCGTCGGGCTCGAGGCCGACGAGCGAGTGGCCGCGCTGGCCTCCGAACGCCTGAGGAGGGCCCACGGTGACCGAGGGCAGGTGCTCGTCGGATCGGCGCCCGCCGACCTGGCTCGGGCCGCGGAGGCCCTCGGCGGACCCGCGGACCTCGTGCTGCTGGCCAACGTCATCTACTACGTCGCCCCACCCGAGCGCGCGGCGGTCCTCGAGCAGATCGCGTCGGTCACCGCTCCCGGCGGCGCGGTCCTCGTCACCACGACGGTCGCCGAGCCGACCGCCGCGAGCCGTCACCTCGCGCTGCTGTTCCAGGCGCAACGCGTCCCGATGCTGCTGCCGACGGCCGAGGGACTCGTCGCGGACCTGCGGCGTGCCGGTCTCGCGGTCGATCGTTCTCGCCGCGTGGCCCCTGGTGAGCCGGTCGTGGCTGCCCTGGCACGGCGTCAGCCCGGCTGACCGATTACCACCAGCCCTGACGCTTGGCCCAGCGCAACAGCAGGATCGAGATGGTCCCCATGACGACCAGGAGCACCGTCAGGAAGATCGGGTCGGAGCGCTCGTTGGCGATGACGTTCATCCCCATGACCGACGAGATCGCGGTGATGGGCAGGGTGACCGCGGCGATGACGGCCAGCCGCTCGGCCGCGATGGTCATCCGCGTGTCGGTGCGGCCGCGGTAGAAGTCCGAGACGCCGGTCAGGAAGTCCAGCTGGCTGGTCGCGATCCGGTCGAGTCGCCGGTACCGGTCGCGGAGGTCCTCGATGACCTCCAGGTCCTCCGCTGGCAGGTGCCGGAGCACCCGGGTGCAGCGACTGAGGACTTCGCTGCTCTGGGAGGCCATGGTCCGCACCGTGATGAGCACATGGCGGACCATGAACAGCTCGTCGAGGAACGCCTGGGGGTTGTTGTCGTCCATGTGCGCCATGACGCGCTTCTCGAGGCCGCCGACCTCCTCGGCGAGGCGGTTGATCGACGTCTCCTCGGAGGAGGTCAGCGTGGCGACGATCCCGCCCATGAGGGCGACCGGCGACCTCGGCTTGACGCGGCCGGTCGCCAGCCGCTTGGCGACCTCCTGGATCTCGGTGAGCATCTCACTGAGCGGCACGACCGGGTTCCGCGGGCCGTGCACGGTGACGAGGTAGTTCGGTCCGACGAAGAAGTCGAGCTCGAGGTAGTGGACGTGACCGCCGTCACCGCGCAGCGGCCGGTGCAGCACGAGCATGAAGTGGTCGGGGTACCCGTACATCCGCGGAACATGGGCCCGCTCCATCGCGGTCTGCACGGCCCGCGGATGGAAGCCGAAGTTGTCGGTGAGGACCGTCGCCGTGTCATCAGTGGGTTCGGGGGCGTCCAGCCACAGCCACCCGTCGTCCCGGTCCAGCAGCTCGTCGAGGTCGGCGTCGACGACCTCCTTGGCGAGACCGGAGTCTCGCTCGACCCAGAACACGGCGTTCTCAGGCATGCGGTGAGTTTACAAACGCTGCCTGGGAATCAGTCGGGGCGCAGTGGCCTCAGGCGCCTCGAGCCTCGTCCTGCTCCTCCTGGGGATCCGAGCCTGCGAGATCCAGCTCCGGCCGGGCGACGTCGGCGTCAACGGCCGTGAAGTCGCCGGCCACGGTGTGCGTCTCGCCGACCAGCTCGTATGCGGACAGCGGCCGTGGCATGGCGTCGAGCGGTGTCAGCCGGTCGAGGTCGCGGTCGACGACTCCCAGCTCGCGCATCCGGCGCGCCGTGGGCAGCACCCTGTGCTCGAGCGATCCGACGAACCCGTTGTAGGCCTCGACCGACCGGCGCAGCGCCGCGCCCATCGTCTGCGCATGCGACCCGAGCGAGCCGAGCCGGTCGTGGAGATCGCGGCCGACGGTGAGCAGCTCGCGGGCGTTCGAGGCGAGAGCGTCCTGCTGCCACGTGTAGGCCACCGTCCGCAGCAGGGCGAGCAGCGTCGCCGGCGAGGCGAGGACGACGCGGCGACGCATCGCATACTCGTGCAGCTCGGGGTCGTGGGCGAGGGCGGTGGTGAGGATCGCCTCGCCGGGCACGAAGCAGACCACCATCTCGGGCGTGGTCTCGAACGCGGACCAGTAGGCCTTGCCGGCGAGCGTGTCGACGTGGTCGCGTAGTGCCTTGGCGTGGGCCTTGAGCCGACCGGAGCGTTCGGCGACGCTGCGGTCCTGGGCTTGGGCGGCGAGGAACGCGC
>DATLPT010000097.1:0-20500 GCA_035535635.1 Lapillicoccus sp.
CGTCGACGAAGCGCACGACGGGGTACTTGGGGTACTGGCACAGGAACCAGTGCCGCTATTTGTCGTAGAGGAGCTCCCAGGGCACGTTGGCCAGCGCGGGCATGTCGGCGTAGCGGATCCGGATCCGCAGGCCCTGACCCATCTTCGACGACACCTGGAGGCTGGACCGCAGCGTGGTCAGCGACTCGTCGTGGAACAGAGCGGTGAACAGCGCGTCCCCGTACCGCCGGACGTCGGTCGACACGTCGTTCTCCAGGGCCCGTGCACCCCGAGGGGCTCGCAGCGTCAGCACGAGGGCCTTCAGACTCTGGTCCGCGATGCCCGGGAGGACGAACGGCACCCGTCGGCTCGGTCCGACCGGCGACGTGGCCACGTGCGCGGTCATCGCGTCGGCGTCGCCCTCGAGCACCACCTCGAAGTCGTCGTAGTCCACACGTTCAATGGGCCCCCCGCGATGGAAACGTGCTTCCATCAGGACTGAGGGGCGCTGAACGTGCGCTGATACGCACGAGGTTGACTGGCGCGGCCGATCGGCAGAGGACGCGAGACACCCCGCGTACCTGGAAGAGCCCACCTGCCCTTGCTGCATTCCTGCCCTGGGGGAGTTCAGTGAGGTACCACCACGCGGGGTGCCGACGCCTAGTCTAGACGACCTCCGTATCCGGCTCTCAGGCCTGGCCTGGCACGACCGGCACTTCGGGAACGGGCTCCTCGGCGTCGCGGACGCCGTTGACCCGCGGCGGCAGCCGCCGCTCCGTCACCAGCGCCAGCCAGGCGACGAGAACGCAACCCCCGACGAGCATCGCGATGTAGGACGAGTTCCACCCTTGGCCGATGAGAACGCCGGCGACCGCCGGACCGGCCACCGACGCGGACTGCCACGAGATGCTCATGGCGGCGTTGTAGCGCCCCCGGAGATGGTCTGGCGCCAGGTCGTTGACCATGGCCGGCAGGGTTGGTTGGAAGAACGTCTCGCCGAACCCGAACACGGCGGCACAGAGGCCGAACAGCAGCGCGGCGACGACGGTGCCGGGCACAAGACCGGTGGCGCCCAGGGTGAGGAACGAGACGCCCCAGATGGCCGACATGACGACGATCACGCGCGTACGGCGGCGCCCTTCGATGCGCTGGAGGACGAACAGCTGGAGCACCACGATGACCGCCGTGTTCGCCGCGAAGGCGAGTCCGAGCGCCTTTGTCGAGATGCCGCCGACCTCCCGGCCGAACGCGGGAAAGCCGGTGTTGAGCTGCCCGTAGCCGACGAAGGACGCGACGAACATGAGCAGCAGGATGAGGAGCAGGGACCGGTCGCGGGACGTGCCGCAACGGTCCGAGGAAGATCGCCAGCGGCGCGAGGAAGGTCGCCGCGTCGATGAGGTAGATCGCGACGAAGGTCTTAGGGCGGGACACGTCGACGAAGAGGCCACCCAAGATGCCGCCGATGCCGATGCCGAGGTTGAGCAGGGTGAAGTTGACGCCGAAGTACCGCTGCCGCAGGTGGCTCGGGATGATCGTGCCGATCAGGGTTTGGATGGCCGGCCAGATGATCCCGCCGGAGAACCCCAGCAGCACGCAGCCCGCCGCCGCGCGCAGCTCGGTCGTGGCCGACGCCAGCGTCACCTGCGCGGTGATCTGGATGACGAAGCAACAGATGACGACGATCCGCGGACCGATGCGATCGAGAAGCGCGCCGATCGGCCCGACGACGAGCAGTCCGACAAGAGCCGGCAGGGACAACAGCAGACCGACCCGGGCCAGCTCGAACCCCCGTACCTCGTGCAGGTAGACGACGTTGAACGGCATGACCAGGCCGTTCCCGATGAAGTCGACGATGATCGTCGACAGGAGGAACTTGCCCTCGCGCGGCAGGTCGTGCCAGAACGAGCGCAGCGTGAGCCGGCTGATCGCTCCCGCAGACGTCGACATCAGGCCAGCCTCGCGTCGGGCACCGACAGCCTCAACCGGATTTCAGGAGCCCGAACGACCTCGGATACCCTGCGCGGCGGAGGATTCGCATAGTGGCCTAGTGCGCACGCTTGGAAAGCGTGTTGAGTGAAAGCTCTCAGGGGTTCGAATCCCCTATCCTCCGCGTCGTGCTCACGCCTCGGTCCGAGTCGTTGCGGCCAACAACCGGCGGGCCCGCCGGCCCAGGTCGCTGAGGTCGACGCGACCCTCCTCGGCCGCGGCGGCCAACCGGCTGGCCAGGTCGAGCGCCTCGTCCACCAGCGGCGCCTCGACGGCCGCCTCCTGGCCCATATCGCGCAAGATCGTCACCTCGGTGCGCGAGGCGACGATCGACTCGCCCACGCCCTCGACCCACACCCGAGTCCGGCGACCGTCTCCGCGCTCGTCCCCGGTCAACGGGACGAGTGCGAAGATCCGGTCCGAGCGCGCGTACTTGCCGAACCCCAGCGACACCATTCGTGCCTCCCGTGCCACGGTCGAATTCTCGCACCGACGACCGACGACCCACGGTTGCGTGCGGCCTCACCCACGTCGCAGGTATGCGGTGTGTCCCGCCAGCTTGTGACCGGCGGCCAGGTGCTCGGCCAGCAGGATGGCACCGTCCAACCCGTTCCCGGCCGGCGGCTGCACCTGGAGTCCGCGCGCCGCCGCCTCGGCCTCGAAGGCCTCCCGCACCGCCGGGGCGCCGAACAGACCGCCGGTGCGCGACACGCATACCCCCTCGATTCCCCGCGCTGCGGTGGCCAACGACCGGGCCAGCTCCCGCCCGGCCTGGGCGCAGATCCGGCCGGCGACCGGGTCCGTCGCGGCGAGCGACGTCACCACCGGCGCCAGGCCCGCGAGAAGGGCCACCGCGTCCGGCCGGGTCATCGCCGTCCGCGGCCAGCTGTCCGGATGCCCGAGATGGTCGGTCAGAGCGGCGAGCAGCGCGTCTCCCCCGGTCTCGACCTCATCGAGGGTCAGCACCGCCGCCTCGAGCGCCTGGATCCCCACCCAGGCGGACGAACCGCGGTCGCCGAGGATGTGCCCCCAGCCGTCGACCTTCCGCCAGATCAGGTCGAAGTCCGTCGCAAAGGCGATCGCACCGGTCCCGGCCGCGACAACGGCACCAGGTCGGACCGAACCCACCGCACCAACCATGGCCGCGAGCGCGTCGCCGCATAGCCACACCTCGCGTGCCCGCACGCGCTCGCGTATGAGCGCCGCGAGAGCCACGGGGTCGGCCAGGGCCAGCAGCCCCCGCATGGACCAGACGAGCAGGTCCGGTCCGACGGGCACGAGCGGAACCAGGGACTCCACGAGCGAGGCCACGTCGATGCCCGCCGGCCCGATGTGCAGTCCGGCGCCGGAAAGTGACGGGCCGCTCACGCCGTCGACGACCGACCGGCAGCGGAGCCCCGACCCGCCGACGTCCACGCCGACGACGACAGCCACCCCTACTCCCTTCAGCGCGGCGGCACGATCGCGCCCAGCGCGGCCGCGACGGAGCCACCGTGGGAGTCGAGCAGTGCCCTGGCCTCCGCCGCCGGGATGTCGGTGAGGAGGTGGAGCAGCGCGGTCTTGAGCTCACCGCCGGCCTGCGCCAGCGCCTCCTGCGCGGACTCCTCGTCGACGCCCGTGGCTTCGCGGAGGATCCGCACGACCCGGCCGCGCAGCTTGGCGTTCGTGGCCACGACGTCGACCATGAGGTTGGACCAGGTGCGGCCGAGCGCGATCATCACCGACGTGGAAAAGGCGTTCAGGACGAGCTTCTGCGCAGTTCCGGCCTTGAGGCGGGTCGACCCCGTCACCACCTCCGGACCGGTCGCCGGCGCGATGACGTGGTCGACGAGCGCCCCGATCTCGGACTCGGCGTGCGCGGTGACGAGCGCCGTGAGCGCGCCGCGTTGGCGGGCGACGTCGAGCGCGCCCCGGACGTAAGGTGTCCGACCCGAGGCGGTCAGCCCGATCGCGACGTCGTCGGCCCCGAGGACCTGCGCCTCCTGGCGGCCGGCCTCGACGTCGTCCTCGACGTCTTCGACGGCCGCGAGCAGAGCCTCCGCACCGCCGGCGTGATGGGCGGTGAACAGCCCCACCGGGGCGTTGAAGGTCGGCAGGAGCTCGGCGGCGTCGAGCACGGCGAGCCGGCCGGAGGTCCCCGCCCCGTAGTAGTGGACGGCGCCACCGGCCCGGATGCGCGCCACGGCGTCGTCGACGAGCCGGGCGAGATCCGGCAGTACGGCCCCGACAGCCGTAGGCACGGTGGCGTCCTCGGCGTTGAGCAGCTCGAGAACCTCGAGAGTAGGCAGTGTGTCGATATGGACGGAGGCCGGGTTGCGATCTTCCGTCGGCGCGCTGACGTCCACGGCGTCGCCCACGCTGCGGATGTTAGATTCCTCCAAAGCCATGGTCAATCACGCAAACGACTGACGGCACGGCACGGCGAGTCGGCTCTCAGACGTGATGGCCGCTGACGGCCGCTCGGGTCTCGGTGACCGCCTGGATTGCGCGGTCGAGGTCGCGGTGGGCAACGGCGATGTACAGGCAGTCCACGACGGTGAGCGCCGCGATCCGGCTCGCCGTCGCACCGGAACGCAGCGACGTCTCACGCGCCGCCGTGGTGAGCGTGATGTCGGCGGTACCGGTCAGGCGCGACAGCGGGAAATTCGTGATCGCGATCGTCGTGGCGCCGCGGCTGCGGGCCTTGGCCAGTGCCTCGATCGTCTCCTTGGTCGTCCCGGTGTGAGAGATCCCGATCGCGACATCGCTCGGTCCGAGCAGCGTCGCACTGGTCAGGGCGATGTGCGGGTCGTTCCATGCGAACGCCACGACGCCGATCCTGTGCAGCTTCTGTTGCGCGTCCATGGCCACCAGGCCGCTGGCGGCCATTCCGTAGAGATCAACCCGGGTGGCCGCGGCGATGGCGTCGGCGGCCTTGCCCAGCGCGACCCGGTCGAGCTGCTGCGCCGTCTCCTCGACCGCACTGGCGTCGGCGTAGGCGATCTTCGAGATGATGTCGTCGACGGTGTCGTCCTCGTTGATATCCGTCTCTGCGGCGGTGAGCAGCCGGGGCTGAGCCGACTCGGCGGCGAGGGCCAGTCGCAGTTGCGGATAGCCAGGCATACCAAGTCGTTTGCAGAACCTCAGCACCGTCGTCTCGGACGTTCGCGCGGCGTCGGCGAGCTCACTGATGGTCAGAGCCGCGGCGGCGCGAGGGTCGTCGAGGACGTGCTCCGCGACCCGGTCCTCAGCGGGCGACAGCGACGGCCGGAGCCCGCGCAGCCGGACCAACAACCCGGCCGGCGAGTCGGGTTCCACCCGGGACGTCCGGGTGGTGCGGCGCACGCGACCAGCCATGACCTGAACGGTAACGGAGCGGCACTGGCGCTGTCCTCGAAGTGCGGCGAGCGCGATCAGGCGTCTCGGACCGGACCGCTGGCACACTGTCGCCATGGCAGCCCAGGGCCGCAACGGGAGCGGCGGGCCCACCCCGTCACTCGGGGAGTTCCTTCGGG
Organism: Lapillicoccus sp.; assembly: GCA_035535635.1. Taxonomy (GTDB): domain Bacteria; phylum Actinomycetota; class Actinomycetes; order Actinomycetales; family Dermatophilaceae; genus Lapillicoccus. Next base: position 5,460 of record DATLPT010000097.1, read on the forward strand.
AGCGGCGTATGCGTCTCCAGCCCGAGGAGGTCGGGATCAGTCGGCCTCGTGGTCAACGCAGCTCGGCCGATCCCGGGCTGCGCCGCGAGGAGGTCGCCGAGCTCGCGGACATCTCGGTGGCGTACTACACCTTCATCGAGCGCGGGCGCGACGTCCGTCCGTCCCAGGAGGTGTTGCGTTCCATCGGGCGGGCGCTCCACCTCACGGCCGGCGAGCAGCGCCAGCTGCAGGATCTGCGAACCGGGGCGCCCCGACATCCGCACATGGTCCTCACGGAGACGGGCGAGGAGGTGCAGGAGCTGGTCGACGTCCTCGACCCAAACCCCACCTACGCCATGGGCGCCCGTTGGGATCTGCTGCATTGGAACCGCGCCGCCGAGCTGCTGTTCGCCAACTGGCACCGCCGGCCGCAGGAGGAGGGCAACATGCTCTGGTTCTACCTCTGCGACCCGTACGCGCGTCGGCTCTACGTCGACTGGGAGGCGGAGGCCCGCAACCAGGTCGCGCACTTCCGTGAGTCCTACTCGCAGTACGGCCACGACCCGTCGTTCATGGACCTGCTGGAGCAGATCTTCGCCGTGACCCCCGAGGCGCGGTCCTGGTGGGAACGCCACGACGCACCGCCGAACCGCAGCGGCATCAAGCGCGTTCGGCTTCCCGACCATCGAGAAGTTGGGCTTCGTCAGCTCGTCCTCGAGGTGGCCGACAACCCGGAGATCCAGGTCGTGACGTACTTCGCGGGCTGGGACGACAGCGAGGACGACGACGACGACTGACCACGCGCGGCCCGCACTGCACCGCCGCCTCGGCGTCCGTGACGCCGTGGTGATCGGACTCGGGTCGATGATCGGCGCGGGCGTCTTCTCGGCGTTCACCCCGGCCGCTGCGGCCGCCGGGTCGGGCCTGCTCGTCGGTCTGGTGGTGGCGGCGTTCGTGGCCTGGTGCAACGCGACCGCGTCCGCTCAGCTGGCGGCCCAGTACCCCACGTCCGGCGGCACCTACGTCTACGGCCGGGAGCGGCTGGGACCGTGGTGGGGGTTCGCGGCCGGGTGGGGTTTCGTGGTCGGCAAGACGGCGTCGTGCGCGGCCATGGCACTGACCGTCGCCACGTACGCGGTCGGCGGCGACGCCCGGGCGACCCGGTTCCTCGCCATCGCGGCGGTCGTCGGCCTCACTGTGGTGAACCTGCGCGGGATCACCAAGACCGCCCGACTGGCAACAGTTCTCGTCGTCCTGACCGTTGCGCTTCTCGGCGTGAGCCTGGTGGTCGTCGGCGTCGGCAACCGCACGTGGCACTCGCCGTTCGAGTCGATGGCGACGGCGTCCGCATACGGGATCCTGCAGTCGGCCGGCCTCCTCTTCTTCGCCTTCGCCGGCTATGCGCGGATCGCCACCCTCGGCGAGGAGGTGCGCCATCCGGAGAAGACCATCCCTCGGGCGATCCCGCGGGCGCTCGGCCTCGTTGTCGTCCTGTATGCGGTCGTCGGGCTCGTGCTGTTGGCCGTGCTCGGTCCCTCGGGAGTCGCGGCCTCCGCCGTCCCGCTGCTCGCGGCCGCCGAGCAGGCGGGCGTCGGCTGGATCGGGGCGGCCGTGCGCGTCGCCGCCGTGCTCGCCAGCCTCGGTGCGCTACTGGGGCTGGTCGCCGGCGTGAGCCGGACGATGCTCGCGATGGCGCGCGAACGTGACCTCCCGAGGCTGCTGGCCCGCGTCGACGAGCGGCGCGGCGTGCCGCAGGCGGCGCAGGTCGCGGTCTGCGTCGTGGTGGTGCTACTCGTGGTCGCTTTCGACGTCCGGGCGGTGATCGGGTTCTCCTCGTTCGGGGTGCTCGTCTACTACGCCGTGGCCAACGCGTCCGCGTTCACCCAGGACGCCGCACACCGACGCTGGCCGCGTGTGCTCCAGGTGCTCGGCGGCGTGGGATGCCTGGTGCTCGTGGCGACGCTGCCCTGGGGTGCGGTGGTGACCGGAGTATGCGTGTTCGCCGTCGGCGTGCTCGGTCGCCTGGCCGTGGGAGCCGGTCGACCCCGCAGCCAGTAATTCGGGAGTCGAGCGTCCAGATTTCCGGACGCTCGACTCCCAAGTCAGTTGTCTAGGCCGCCCCGCGAGCGCTGAGAAGGGCGTGCGCCTGGCAGACCTGGTCCATGAACTCCTCCCTGTGCAGGCGAAGACCGAGAACCGTCATCCGGATGACCGTCTCGCCGCGGAGAACGACCCAGTTCTGACAAAGACTGTCGTCAGTGGCGGCGAATCCGGCGAGATGCCCAGCGCCGTCGATCTCGACGACGAGGCCGATGTCGGACCAGGCAACGTCCAGGTACACACGACCCGCCGGTCGGCCCGGAGGTCAGCGAGGAGGGACCTGGACAACACGCCGTCGTAGGCCAAGGCGGCGCGGACGAGCGTCGCACGTCGATCGGCGGATCTGGACATGATGCCGACCATGGCCGCTCTGGCCCCGGCCGCACCAGGACCGACTCAGCCCTGTGGATCCGGTGGCGACAGGACCATGGGTTGTGGATGAGGTGTCGGGCCGGTCAGCGGCGGCGGGCCGTTCCGAAGATGCTTCGCGTGATCTCTCGGCCCAGGGCGGTGCCGGCGGAGCGCAGCGCCGACTTCACCGCGGAGTTCCCGAGCACGGACTCGGCCATCGTCGGCTGGGACGCCTGGCGCTTCGCCTCGGCGGCCGCCTGACGGGCGGCCTCCTTCTCAGCGGCGACGCGGGCCCGCTCGGCCTCCTTCTCCGCCTTGATGCGGGCCTTCTCGGCCGCGGCCTGGGCCCGCTCCGCTTCCTTGGCCGCGGCGGCGTCAGCCTTGGCCTGCGCAGCGGCAGTGGCGGCGTCGGCCTTCGCCTGCGCTTCGGCCGCGGCCGCGGCGGCCGCCTGGGCCGCGGCCTCCTGCGATGCCGCGGTGAGCGTCTCGTACGCGGACTGGCGGTCCTGCGCGGACGCATACTCCACACTGAGCGGGCTGGCCGCGATGACCTGCGTCATCGTCTCGGCCGGCGCCGGCGCCATGAGCGACTCCGGCGCCCGCATCCGCGTCCACGCCACGGGAGTCGGCGCGCCCTTCTCGGAGAGCACGGTGATGACCGCCTCGCCCGTGCCCAGCGAGGTGAGCACCTTCTCCAGGTCGTACTCGCTCGTCGGGTACGTCGACACGGCGGCCTTGAGCGCCTTGGCGTCGTCCGGAGTGAAGGCCCGCAATGCGTGCTGCACCCGGTTGCCCAACTGGGCCAGGACGTCGCCCGGAACGTCCTTCGGCGATTGCGTCACGAAGAAGATGCCGACGCCCTTGGACCGGATGAGCCGCACCGTCTGCTGGATCGACTGGAGGAACTCCTGGGACGCGTTGTTGAACAGCAGATGCGCTTCGTCGAAGAAGAAGACCAGCTTGGGCTTCTCGACGTCGCCGACCTCCGGCAGGTCGTGGAACAGGTCGGCCAGCAGCCACATCAGGAACGTCGAGAACAGCTCGGGCCGGTCCTGCACCGCGGGCAGCTCGAGCATCGTCACCATTCCCCGGCCGTCGCCCGCGGTCCGGAGCAGGCTCTTGGTGTCGAACTCGGGCAATCCGAAGAAGACGTCGGCCCCCTGGGCGGAGAACGTCACGAGCTCGCGGAGGATGACGCCGGCCGTCGCGGCCGACAGGCCGCCGATCTTCTCCAGCTCGCCCTTCCCCTCGTCGGAAGTGAGGTAGGAGATGACCTCGCGAAGGTCCTTGAGGTCGTCGAGCAGCAAGCCGCGCTGGTCGGCGTAGTAGAAGACGAGCCCGAGGCTGGACTCCTGAGTCTCGTTGAGCCCCAACACTTTCGACAGCAACACCGGGCCGAATGAGGTGATCGACGTTCGGATCGGAACGCCCTGCCCAAGGCCGCCCAGCGAGAGGAACTCGACGGGGTAGCCCTTGGGCTCCCACGTCAGCCCCAAGCTGGCGGACCGGTCGGTGATCTTGGGGTTCGGCTCACCGGGCACCGCCATCCCGCTGAGGTCGCCCTTGATGTCGGCGAGGAAGACCGGGACCCCCTGAGCCGCCAGCTGCTCGGCCATGAGCTGAAGGGTCTTGGTCTTGCCGGTACCAGTCGCGCCCGCGACGAGGCCGTGCCGGTTCATGACCGAGAGCGGGATCCGGACCTTCGCGTCGGGGTAGACGGTGTCCGCGAAGACCGCGCTGCCGAAGAGGAGTGACGGTGTGTCGAAGCCGTAGCCCGTCGTGATGGCGCCGATCTGCTCCGGCACCGGGCCGGCTGGTTCGGTGGCCGATGTGGTGACCGGAGCCGTGGAAGATGCGTCGGCGGGCGGCGTGGGCGAGGGCGCGTCGGTCACGGTTCGCATGCTAGTCCGCACGAATCGGGCCGAACGGGAGCGATCGGAAGGGGGCTGGCCACGAACCGGGCACTCGCATACCGGCCCCTAGACTGCGGCGGTGATCTTCAAGGCCATCGGTGACACGCGGCCCTACCCCGACCACGGGCGCGTCTCGGTGAAGGACTGGTCCGACGTGCCGCCTCGACAGGTGCGCCTCCAGGAGCTCGTCACGACGAAGACCACGCTTGACCTGAGCATGCTCCTCGCGGAGGACTCGACGTTCTACGGCGACCTCTTCGCGCACGTAGTGGAGTGGAATGGGGACCTCTACCTCGAGGACGGGCTGCACCGCGCGCTCCGGGCCGCCCTCCAGCAGCGGCCTACTCTTCACGCACGGGTGCTCGTGCTTCACTAACCAACGTGAGCCACGTGGTCGAGTCCGCGACGTCGCGGAGGCATCGGCGCAACCGGCGCACGGCCATTCTCTTGGTCGTCCTCGTGGCGCTCCTGGCGGGCGCGTTCTACTACGCCGCGCAGTACTTCAACCGCCCGTCGACCCCGGCGGCCTCGTCCGGATGCCCGACCGGCGAGTTCACCGCCGGAGCGGAGAAGCCACCGCTGGCCGCCAGTCAGGTCACCGTGAACGTCTACAACGCCACCAGCCGCGCGGGCCTGGCCGCGGCGACGGCGAAGGACGTCAAAGCGCGCGGGTACGTCGTGGGTCAGGTCGCCAACGACCCGCTCAAGAAGAAGATCGCGGCGCCCGCCGAGGTGCGGTTCGGGCCCAACGGCAAGGCGGGCTCCGAGCTCGTCGTCAAACTCGTCGAGGGGGCCGTCCCCACCCAGGACACTCGGGCGGACGCGTCGGTCGACCTCGTGATCGGCAACGGGTTCAAGGCCCTCGTCGCCGCGCCGACGACGACGACGGCCACCCCGACGGTGCCGAATCCCTGCTGATCCTCAGGCTGTCGCGACCCGCGCCGCGACCGCTTCGATGGCCAGCTCGTACCCCTGCGTCCCGAGGCCCACGATCACGCCGGTCGCCACGGCGGAGATGTACGAGTGGTGCCGGAACGGTTCGCGCGCATGGACGTTGGAGATATGGACCTCGACCACCGGGCACGTCACGGTCGCCAGGGCGTCGCGGATCGCCACGGAGGTGTGCGAGTAGCCCCCGGCGTTGATGACGATCCCCGCACCGTGGCGCAGCTCATGGATCATGTCGACCAGCTCGCCCTCCCGGTTGGTATGCCGGCAGTCGACGTCGAACCCCAGACCGTCGGCGTGTGCGGCACATCGCGCCTCCACGTCGGCGAGCGTCTCGGACCCGTAGATCTCGGGGTCACGCTCGCCTAGGAGGTTGAGGTTCGGGCCGTTGAGGACGGCGATGATCGGTCGCGCCATGTGCGCCTTTGTACACGCCTTCTAGACCCGAACGACACCGTCCACGACGGAGAACTGCTGCGCGGGAAGCGGGCGGGTCGCCGGTCCCGAGGTGACGTCGCCGGTCAACGAGTACGCGCTGCCGTGGCACGGACACGAGATCGTGCCGTTAACGACGTCACCAGTCCGGCTCCGAGTCACGGATGTCCACGTTGACAACGCCATGGAACGGCTCAGCCATGATCAGGCTCCCTTCAACGAGCTCGGCCCTTTGACGGCAATCCCACAGTGACAGCGCGTCCCAGCCCTCACCCCGCCAGGATGATCTCGCGCCACACGGTTCACAACAGGTCGACCCGGCTTCGTCGCCCAAGCCTTCGGCCGACCCCTCAGGTGAATGAATCGAGTTCGGCGGCCAGCCAACGTAGGTCGCGTGGACTTTCATCGGCGACCGGGCATGACGCTGACTCGCGGAAACGGTCACGGTGTGTGGCGGTGGCGGTGGGATTTGAACCCACGGTGGAGTTACCCCCACACACGCTTTCGAGGCGTGCTCCTTAGGCCGCTCGGACACGCCACCGCCGGGAAGGCTACCGGAGCCGTCGCGCGGCAAAGAAATCGAGGAGCAGGCGGGCGCACTCCTCCTGACGCACCCCACCGACCACCTCCACGCGGTGGTTCGCACGAGGGTCCCGCGCCACGTCCCACACGGAGCCGCACCCACCGGCCTTGGGATCCCAGGTGCCGAACACGCATACCGGCAGCCGGGCCAGGACCATCGCCCCCGCGCACATCACGCAGGGTTCGAGGGTGACAACAAGCGTGCAGTCGATCAGTCGCCAGGAGCCGAGCGCGCGGGCAGCCTCGCGGATCGCGACGATCTCCGCGTGCCCGGTCGGGTCCTCCCACGCCTCGCGGACGTTGTGCCCCTCACCGAGGACGTCGCCGGTCGGCCCGACCACCACCGCCCCGACCGGCACATCACCGGCCTGCTCCGCGAGGGCGGCGAGCTCCAGCGGACGTCCCATCCACGCCGCATACCGCTCAGCGGAGCTCGACTTGGGCACGCGCTAAGTTTCGCGCATGCGCGTGCACGTGGCCGACCACCAGCTGATCTCGCACAAGCTGACCTATCTCCGCGACAAGCGCACCGACTCCCCCACGTTCCGGCGCCTCGTCGACGAGCTGGTGACGCTGCTCGCGTACGAGGCGACCCGTGAGGTTCGCGTCGAGCCGTTCGAGATCGAGACTCCCGTCGCACCGACCACGGGGATCAAGCTGGCCAGTCCCAAGCCGCTTGTCGTCCCGATCCTCCGCGCGGGCCTGGGCATGCTCGACGGGATGGTGCGGATCCTGCCGACGGCGGAGGTCGGCTTCCTCGGCATGATGCGCAACGAGGAGACGCTCGAGGCGACGACGTATGCGAACCGGCTCCCCGAGGACCTCCACGGCCGGCAGTGCTACCTCCTCGACCCGATGCTGGCCACCGGCGGGACGCTCGCCATGGCGATCCGGTACCTCGTCGACCGGGGCGCGGACGACATCACCGCGATCACACTGCTGGCCGCGCCCGAGGGCATCGCTCACGTGGAACAACAGGTCGAGGGGCTGGACGTCCCGTTCGCTCTGGTCACGGGGGCGGTCGACGAGCGCCTCAACGACCAGGGCTACATCGTTCCGGGCCTGGGTGACGCCGGTGACCGGCTCTACGGCCTGGTCTGACGACCCACTCGGGCGCGCCTCAGCAGCCGCCTCAGGCCCGTGCGGCACACTGACTCTCAAACTGTGCCACTCGTCGCGGCCGTCCCCCACCAAGGAGTGATTGCATGAGCCGGCTCTGGAGAGTCCTTGGCTTCCTCCTGCTCATCTACATCATCTACGCCATCATCCGGTCACCGACGCAGGCCGCCGACGTCGTCCGCACCATCTTCGAGATCCTTGCCAACGGAGTCCGCTCGATCGCGACGTTCTTCGATTCGCTCTGGCGCGGGTAACGTCGATTCCGATGCCCCGGAGCCGTGACCCGAGTCTGCAGCGCTACCTCCTCGAGGGCGAGCGCGTAGTGGTCGACGTCCGGCAGCACTGGTTCGTCATCGCCCGCCCGATCGTCTTCACCGTGCTCGCGCTCGCGCTGGTGCTGTTCGTGGACGCGCGCATCCGCGTAGACGGCGGCGGAGCGGCCCGGCTGCTATGGCTGGCATGGTTCGGCATGCTCGGGTGGATGGCCTGGGAGATCGCCCAGTGGCGCCACGACCGCTTCATCGCGACCGACAAGCGGCTCCTGCTGAACTACGGCCTGATCACCAAGAGGGTGGCCATGATGCCGCTCATCAAAGTGACCGACATGTCCTACCGGCGCACCGTGCCGGGCCGGATCTTCGGGTACGGCCAGTTCATCCTCGAGAGCGCCGGTCAGGACCAGGCGCTGCGCACGGTGGACTGGGTGCCTCATCCGGACGCGACATACCGGGTCATCTGCTCGGAGATCTTCGGCGTGCCGGCCTTCTACCGGATCACCGACCCGGGCCGGGACATCGGGATCATCGAGGACGACGGCACCGGCGGTTCGCCGGCCGGAAACCCGTCGCCGTCGGCGAACCCGCTCGACCGCGCCGAGCACAACGCCAGTATGCGCACGAGCGGCTCCCCGATCGAGGAGCGTTGGTCCTACTCCCGCGCCATCCCGCTGCACCAGATCGGTCAGTCGTCACCGATCCCCAGCGGCGAGGTCATCTACAGCAGTGACGCCGAACGGCGCCGGCGCCGGATGGCCGACACCGGTCCGATCCCGCCGCCGGCGTCCAAACCCGATCCCGCCGCCGACGACTGACCACCGTGTTGCCGCGGCGTCGAGGACCTGGCTACAACGCCTTGATGATGTCCTCGACCCGTTCCTTGGCGTCGCCGAAGAGCATGTGGCTGTTGTCACGGAAGAACAACGGGTTCTGTACACCCGCATATCCCGCGGCCATCGAGCGCTTGAAGACGATGACGTCCTTGGCGTTCCAGACCTCCAGGACCGGCATTCCTGCGATCGGTGAGGCGGGGTCCTCGGCGGCCGCCGGGTTGACGGTGTCGTTGGCGCCGATGACGAGGACGACGTCGGTGGCCGGGAAGTCCTCGTTGATCTCGTCCATCTCGAGGACGATGTCGTAGGGGACCTTGGCCTCGGCGAGGAGCACGTTCATGTGTCCCGGGAGCCGGCCGGCGACGGGATGGATGCCGAACCGCACGTCGACGCCCCGCTCGCGCAGCTTGTGAGTGAGGTCGGCGACCGGGTACTGCGCCTGGGCGACCGCCATCCCGTAGCCGGGCGTGATGACCACCGAGTCGGCGTCCTTGAGTAGGTCGGCGACGTCCACCGCCGAGGTCTCCCGATGGTCGCCGTAGTCGGTGTCGTCGGACGTCGCGCTAGCTCCGGAGCCGAAGCCGCCCGCGATGACCGACACGAAGGAGCGGTTCATCGCCTGGCACATGATGTAACTGAGGTAGGCACCAGAGGAGCCGACGAGGGCGCCCGTGACGATGAGCAGGTCGTTGCCGAGCATGAACCCGGCCGCCGCCGCTGCCCATCCCGAGTACGAGTTGAGCATCGACACCACGACCGGCATGTCGCCGCCGCCGATCGACGCCACGAGGTGCCAGCCGAACACCAGCGCGATCACGGTCATGAGGACGAGCGGAATCGCGTTGCTGGTCAACACGAACCACACGAGGAGCCCGGCCGAGATCAGCAGGGCGAAGAGGTTCATGACGTGTCGGCCGGGCAGCATCAGCGGCCGGCTCGGGATGCGGGCGGACAGCTTCAGGAACGCCACCACCGAGCCGGTCAAGGTGATCGCGCCGATGAAGATGCCGAGGAACACCTCGGTAAGGTGGACGGCGTCCTGCGGGCCGCCCTCCGCGAGCAGCCAGGTGTTGTAGCCGACGAGCACGGCGGCCAGGCCGACGAAGCTGTGCAGCATCGCGATCAGCTGCGGCATGCCGGTCATCTCGACCCGCAACGCACGCCACACACCGATCGCGCCGCCGACGACCATCGGGGCGAAGACCAGCGCGACCTGCGCGCCGACGGACCACTCCGTGTCCTCGAATACCAGCCAGATGGTCGCGACGAGCGCGACGGCCATCCCGACGATGCCGTAGGTGTTGCCGCTCTTGGCCGTCTCGTGCCGGGACAGGCCGGCCAGGCTGAGGACGAAGAGCAGCGCGGCGACGATGTACGCGACCGCGACGATTCCGGTGGACGACATCGCTCACGCCCTCCGGAACATCTTCAGCATCCGCCGAGTCACCGTGAACCCGCCGAAGACGTTGATGCTTGCCACGAGGATGCCGACGACCGCGAGCACCGTGACGAGGACGTTCGACGTGGTCACCTGGAGCAGGGCACCGATGACGATGATCCCGCTGATCGCGTTGGTAACCGACATCAGCGGCGTGTGGAGCGCGTGGTGGACGTTGGTGATGACGTAGAACCCGACCACCACCGCCAGGGCGAACACGGTGAGGTGGCCCAGCAGTGCCGAGGGAGAGTAGGCACCGAGCACCCCGAGGAGGACGGCAGCGACGATCATCAGGGCGTTGCGGCGCCGAGGGTTCGGCGGCTGCTTCGACGGACGTACGGGGGCCAGCGCAGCGGCCGCGGGCACCGCCGGAGTCGCGGACACCTGCACCGGCGGTGGCGGCCACATCAGCTCGCCGTCGCGGACCACAGTCATCCCGCGGACGACCGGGTCCTGCATGTCGAGGACCGGCTGGCCGTCCTTGCCGGGCGTGAGGAGCTTGAGGAGGTTGACCAGGTTCGTCGCGAACAGCTGGGACGACTGGGTCGGCAGCCGGCCGGCCAGGTCGGTGTAGCCGATGATCCGGACGCCGTTGTCGGTGACGACCAGCTGGTCGGCGACGGTCAGCTCACAGTTCCCGCCGTTGGCAGCCGCCATGTCGACGATGACGCTGCCCGGCCTCATGGACGCGACCATGTCGGCGGTGATGAGCAGGGGCGCCGGCCGGCCGGGGATGAGTGCTGTGGTGATGATGATGTCGACGTCGCGAGCCTGCGCCGCATACAGCTCGGCGGCCTTGCGGTCGAAGTCCTGGGAGGTCTGCCGGGCGTACCCGTCGGCACTCACCAAGCTCTCCTCGTCGGACCGGTCGATCTGGAGGAACTCGGCCCCCATCGACTCCACCTGCTCCCCGACCTCGGGACGCGCGTCGAAGGCGCGGACGACGGCTCCGAGACTGCCTGCTGTGCCGACCGCCGCGAGCCCCGCGACGCCGGCGCCGACGACGAGGACCTTGGCCGGCGGCACCTTCCCCGCGGCCGTGACCTGGCCGGTGAACAGGCTGCCGAACTCGTGCGCAGCCTCGATCACTGCGCGGTACCCGGCGATGTTGGCCATGGAACTGAGCACGTCGAGCGACTGGGCCCGCGAGATCCGCGGGACAGCGTCCATGGCGAGGACGGTGATGCGACGGGTGGCCAGCCTCGCGACGAGGTCGGGCTCGATTGCCGGACTGATCAGGCCGGCCAGGATGGCGCCGTCCCGAAGCCGCCCCAGCTCCTCGTCGTCGGGAGCGTTGATCTTGAGGACGAGGTCGGAGCTCCACGCCTCGTCGCGGGAGACGACGCGGGCCCCGGCCTGCTCGTATGCGTGGTCGGCGAAACTCGCGTGCGCGCCGGCGCCGGACTCGACGACGACCGCATACCCCAGATCACGCAGCTGTTCGACGGTCTTCGGGGTGGCCGCGACCCGGGTCTCGCCGGCGCGCGACTCGGCAGGAATCCCGATCTGTTGCGGGCTCGACACGCCGCGAGGGTATCCCTTGTCGCGTCCGGAGACGCTGGAGGCCCGCGAGACAGGGGACACATCGCGGGCCTTCAGCTGCTGAGGGGCTAAGACGCAAGTTGACGCCTAAACCACAGCAGAGTAGCCGAGCGACCGACGCGCCGGGGGTTAACGGGTGAACGGATCGTGGGCTGCGGTCAGCTCCGCATCCTCGGGCCATCCGCCGCAGTACGTCACAGCACCGTCGGCGTCGACCAGACGCGCCGGGAGACCGCGCCCACAGAGGCCCTCGGGGTATGCGTGCGGGTCGGCGAGGGTGGCGACCGCCCACGTCGCGGCCGTGACACACTCCGCGGCGACCACCGTCGCGGTGCGGTACCGATGGCCGGTTTCGCTGGTCGCCGTCACGACGGCCAGGCCGGTCGGGATGGCCACCAGCGCTCCCCGACGTGCGGTGTGGTCGCCATGCTCGCCGACGAGGATCTCCCAGGCGCCCCCTCCGGCCGGGCCGGCGGTGGCGATGTGGCCGCCGAGGCTCACCAAGACACCGACGTCCAGGGTCTCGGCCACGACCGAGGCGCAGCGGTCAGCGGCCCAGGGCCGGGCGATGACGTCGGGGTCGAGCTCCACCCCGCGAGGGACGAACACCGTCTGCGCCCATTGGTCCAGGTCGATGCGGCGCCAGTCGGCGGCGTGGTCGACCACCTGGAGCGCGGGGGCACGGGTCGGGTCGACGGCGCCATCAGAGTCGTGCGCGGCACGGAGGGCGGCGGCGAGCACGGCGGTCAGGGTGGCGCTGATCCTCGTCCGCCGGCCGGTCGGAAGGGTCGCGACTTCTGAGTCGCGTCGGACCCGGCTCGCCGCGAGCTCGACGCGGCCGAGCTCGGCGTTGATCAGCCGGCGGGCCGAAGGGAGCGCGTGCGGATCCGCGGTGACGACGCGCACCGTCGTCGACCAGAGCGCCCACTCGTATGCGGGTCCGCGCAGCGCGGCGCTGTGGTCGACGTGGCTGTCTCCGCGTACGGGCTGGGCCGCCATCGTGGGCCTCCTCGGGTGGCTCGGCCGACGGGGACGCCGACCTGACCCTCCCGAGCCTGGGCCGCAGTGCTTTGGGACGGCTGTGCGACCTCTAGGACGCCCGCCTGAGACACGCCGGCCACGTCACCGCGACGCTCCTCGGAGCGAGTCGGCGGACCTCAGGAGAGGAGCGCGGCCACCACGTCGTCCGGGACGGCGCCCTCGCCGAAGGGTCGCTTGCCGACCAGCGCCCGGGCCTCCTCACGAGACAGTCCGCCGCTGGCCGACAGGACCTCGACCGCGTGGTTCTCCGGCAGCAGGTCCAGCCAGCGGACCACGGCTGCCCGCAGCGCCGCCTCGTCGACCTCGCCGTTGACCCGCAGCCGAGCCAGGCCACCGTCCGGGTAGACGTCCAGCCGCACGTGGGTCACGGCAGCGTCCGGCCGGACCCGGAAGAAGTGTCGCGTGTCCGGCTGGAGCCGCGTCTTGGGAACCAGCTCCGTCCACGTCGACGGGTCGTCGGCGTCGCCGGTCGCCTCGTTCACGCCGGACAACCGCGCCCAACCGGCGGCGTTCCCGACGAAGTACGACGTGTCGATCTCGACGCGACGCACCAGACCCGGGGTCGCAAGCTTGACCGTCACGTGGTCGTTGCCGTCGTCGCGACGGCGCGCGTTCTCCCAGCCCTCGCCCATGATCCGGGCTCGGCCCGGCTGCAGGATCTGGGTCGGCGACGAGTAGAACATGTTCGAGCAGTCGGTGACCGAGCCGCCGTTCTCGAGCGCGGCCAGGTCGACCGTCCCGGTGAGGAACCGCGGGTCGGGAACCGGCTCGCCGTGCACGCGGAACCGCGCCACGCCCCCGTCCGGGTAGATCGTGAGCCGGAGATGCGTGTAACGCCGGCCGTCGTAGACGGAGAAGTAGTTGTCCGTGTCCCCGGCCACCGGCGACTTCTCCACCAGCGTCACCCAGTCCGCCGCATCGAGCTCGTCCGCCGACGGGTGCCACTCGAACGAGGCCGCCTCGACCGACGCATACGGCGGGTAGTTGCCCTTGAACCACGACGTGTCGATGTTCACGCCATGCACGACCCCCGGAACCCCGAGCCGCACGATCGCCCAGTCATGACCAGGCTCGCGGCGCCGCCGCGTCTCCCACCCGTCGTAGACCTTGCCCTTGTGCCCGAAGTCCTCCGTCGAGAAGACCGCGCGCCCGGGCGTGATGAGGTTCTCCCGCTGAGCGAAGAGCTCGTCGTTGGCGTAGACCACGCTCCCGGCGAGCGCCCGGGACGCCAGGTCGGGCAGTGTCGTGAACGACGGGGCGTCGGGGTTGGGACTCTCGTGCATGGGGTTCCTACTCTCCTCTGGTCAGCTGCCGGCCGCGGGGCGGCTCGCCGATGTCGATGCGGACGCCCCGCAGCCACGTGCTCCGGACGACACCGGAGAGCTGCCGGCCCGCATACGGGGTGATGGGGTTCTTGTGCTGCAGCCGCGCGGCGTCGATCGTCTGCCGTTCGTCCGGCGCGAAGACGGCGAAGTCGGCATCCGCGCCGACTGCGATGCGGCCCTTGCGGGTGAGCCCGGTCTGGTCGGCCGGTCCTCGGGACATCCAGCCGACGACGTCGCCGAGAGTGAAGCCACGCTCTCGCGCCTCCGTCCACACCGCCGCCAGCCCGAGCTGCAGAGACGAGATGCCGCCCCAAGCAGTGCCGAAGTCTCCGGTCTCGAAGTGCTTGAGGTCGGCCGTCGACGGCGAATGGTCGGACACGACGAGGTCGATCGTCCCGTCCCGCAACCCTTCCCAGAGCAGGTCCCGGTTCGAGGCCTCACGGATCGGCGGGCAGCACTTGTACTGCGTGTCGCCGTCCGCGATCTCCTCCGCCGTGAACGTCAGGTAGTGCGGGCAGGTCTCCGCCGAGATCCGCACGCCCTCGGCCTCCGCCTGCCGGATAAGCGGGAGCGCGTCAGCGCTGGAGACGTGCAGGATGTGGACGCGGCACCCGGTCGCCCGCGACTGGTCGATGACGTGCTGGATCGCCAGGTTCTCGGCCTCGCGCGGCCGGGACGCCAGGAACTCGGCGTATGCGCGTCCGCCCGCGTTCGCGGCGTGCGCAATCTCGTCGGGGTCCTCAGCGTGGACGATGAGCAGGCCGTCGAAGGTGGCGAGCTCGCGCATCGCCGCCTCGACCCCGTCGGCCGTCAACGCCGGGAACTCATCGACGCCGGAGTGCAGCAGGAAGCACTTGAACCCAAACACGCCCGCCTCGTGCAATGGTCGCAGCTGGGCGATGTTGCCCGGGACGGCCCCGCCCCAGAAGCCGACGTCGACCCACGTCTCGCCGTCCGCCGCCTTGCGCTTGACGTCCAGCGCCGCGACGTCGACCGTCGGCGGGATGCTGTTGAGCGGCATGTCGACGAGGGTCGTGACGCCGCCGGACGCGGCCGCCTTGGTCGCGCTCTCGAACCCCTCCCACTCGGTCCGGCCCGGGTCGTTGACGTGCACGTGGGTGTCGACCAAACCGGGCAGCAGCACCACATCCAGGCCGAGG
>DATLPT010000098.1:0-6138 GCA_035535635.1 Lapillicoccus sp.
GGGCGGTACACGACGTCATAGGCGTCCTTGACGTATTCGCGCTCGGTGGCCGAGATGGTGGTGCCGATCCAGCCCGATTCTCCTGTCACCTCAACCCCGTGGGGTACGCCGCGACCCGGTGAGAGGTTCTCGTCCTTCAGCCAGCTGCCGCCCGGGCAGGAAAGGGACGGGATGGTGATCGAGTCCCAGGGCTTGATGGACTCCCGGAACGCCTCGATGGTAGTCGTGTCGCTCGACGTGGTCGAGGCGGATGCCGTGGTGACGCCGACGCCGGTGATCAGGGTTGCTGCGCCGGCCGTTGCGACGACGGCCACGGCGACCGGGCCGAGGCGGCGACGCCGCGGCGGTCGCTGGTCAGTGATGTGGTTCATGGTGTTCTCCTGTCTTGTCAGTTTCAGCGAAGGACTCACCCGTAGGTCGGGTCCATGTAGGCCTTGCTCAGGTCCGTCGTGCAGTGGAGCTTGATGACCAGCTCGTGGCTGGCGAACGGATCCCAGTTGGTGGCCGTCGACCAGCCCTGGCTGGAGTCCGTCCCCGTCGCGGGGTGGTAGGTCCGGTTCCAGTAGTCGGTGACACCGGTGCTCTTCACATCGGTGATCGTCGTGCCGATCGCACCGCCGTCGACGATCTCGACACCCTTGGGCAGGATGCGGCCCGAGGAGTAGACGGTGTTCTCGAGGTACCCGCTGGGGCAGCTGAGCGACGGGATGGTGATCGAGTCCCAGGGCTTGATCGTCTCCCGGAACGCCTCGACGGTGGAGGACTCGTTGCCGAAGACCGATGCCGATGCAGCAGTGACGCCAACGCCCGCGACGGCTGCCGCCGCGAACGCGGTCGCCAGGACCATCTTGCCCGTCACGCCGAGGGAACGGCCGGAGGTCGACCGCTTGGTGCTGTTCATGTGAATCTCCTTGTTGGGTTGGGTTGCTGGTGGGTCATTGGGCTGTCCGGCGGCTGCCGGTCAGAAGGGGGACTTGCCGATGTCCTTCACGACGGCCTGGTCGGTGTCCCAGGTGCAGTGGGCGTTGATGACGACCTCGTGGCTGGTGAACGGGTCCCAGTTGGTGGCACCCGAGTAGCTGCGGTCGGCGTCGGTCCGGTCCTGTGGCTGAACCAGCCGGCCGTTCTCGATCCAGACCGGCCCGGTCGTCTGGGTGATGGTGACTCCGACCCCGCCGGGCTCGACGACCTCGACGCCCGGGGGCACCATGCGCCCGGGGGAGTAGTCGGCGTTGTGCAAGTACCCGGTCGGGCAGCCGAAGGACGGGATCTTGATCGAGTCCCAGGGCTTGACCGTCTCCCGGAACACCTCGTACGTAGTGACGCTCGCCGCCGGACCGGTCGTGTCGTCGGCCGTCGCCACGGCGCCTCCGATGCCCGTGATCGCGGCCGCGGTCATGGCCACGAGCGTCGCGCGGACGGGCCACGAGAGTGTGCGGTGAGACATTGGTCAATCTCCTTGCGTGAGAATGAAGTTCGGTAGCAAGGAGTATTCGGCCGTCGGAGAAGTGACACCGTCGTCCGAAGGGACGATCGGGTGGAGGACGTCAGGCGGCTGCTCGACGACCCTCGAGTGGGGTCAGCCCCACCCGGCTCAGTGACCGCTGTTGAGGTACCGCACGACCGCGAGAACCCGACGGTGCTCGTCGGGGTCCGGCGGGAGTTCCAACGTCTGGAAGATCAGGGCGATGCTGCGGTCCACCGCCTTCTCGGTCACTCCGAGATCCCGTCCGATGCGCGCGTTGCTGTAGCCCTGGGCCATCAGCTGGAGGACCTCCAGCCGGCGGGGGGTGAGCAACCCGATGCCGTGGTCCAGCTGGTCGCGGACGCCGCGGCGCACCATGGAGGAGATCACCTCGGGGTCGATGCTGGAGCCACCCGCGACGACCCGGCTGACGGAGTCGAGGAACTCGTCGAGGTCCATGACCCGGCTCTTGAGCAGGTAACCGATGCGCTCGGCGCCAAAGCTCAGCAGCTCGAGCGCACCGGGTGTGTCGATGTGCTGGGACAGCACCACGACCGCCACGTCGGGCAGCTCGCGACGGATTTGGAGCGCCGCGGCGATCCCGTCGCGGGTGAACGTCGGCGGCATCCGGATGTCGGTCACGACCAGGTCCGGGATATGTCTGCGGACCTTCTCGAGGAGGTCGTCGCGGTCGCCCGCCTGCGCCACCACGTCGTACCCCTCGTCTCCGAGGATCCGGGCGATCCCTTCCCGGAGAAGGACGTCGTCCTCGGCGAGGATCACGCGCATATGAACTCCGCTCTCAACGTCGAACCCCGGCCCGCCGCCGGTTGCAGACTGAGCGTCCCGTCCAGCGAGGCGACCCGGTCACCCAGGCTCCGCAGCCCGAAACCCGGTGCCGAATTCGCCGGGCCTCGTCCGTCGTCCGTCACCTCGACCTCGAGGCGGCCGTCACGGACTGCCAAGGTCACGGCGACGGCGCTCGCGTCGGCGTGCTTGACGGCGTTGGTCAAGGCCTCGGCCACGACGAAGTAGCCGGTCGACTCCACCTCGGCGTTCATCCGGTCCAGGACCCCGACGACCGTGACCCGCACGGGAATCGGCATCTGTTCCGCCAGCGCCACCACGGCGGCCTCCAGTCCTCGTTCCTGGAGCGTCGCCGGCATGATGCCCTGGACCAGGCGGCGAAACTCGTCGACGAGGGACCGGCACTCGTCGCCGACTCGCGCTGCGACGGAGCGCACGAGCTCGGCATCGTCGGCGCGGCGGCTCAGCCGTTGGACCTCGATGCCGACGAGCACGATTCGCTGCTGCGCCCCGTCGTGGAGGTCTCGCGCGATGCGCCGTCGTTCGGCGTCCGCGGAGACCATGATCCGCCGCCGGGAGGTTCGGAGTTCGTCGGCTGCGGTGTCGAGCTGCTGGACGGCGGACCGCAGGTTTACGACGAGACGGCGGTTGTCGAGAGCCAGCTCGAGCGGCGCCGCGACGGTCGCGACGAGACTGGTGTCGGCGACAAGGGTTCGGTTGTAGGTGAGCCCGCCGAGCGGCGGACGTTCGGCGCCGATCGGCCACCATCCCCGATCCGGTGTGATCGTGTGGGGCGCCCCGTTGCTGCCGACCAAGCGGTCCCGCCCCGGCTCGATCGCCCACAGGACCCGGGCGCTGCGGTCACCGAGCGCGCGAGCCATCAGGTCGTCCAGGAGGCGCGGCTCGGCCGAGGCCTCGGAGATCCCGCGGGCCACCTCCTCGACTTCGCCGGCCCGGCCGAACGCGCCGACCGTCATCGCGAGAACGAACGCGACGGGCAGACCGCAGATCATCGCGAGCTGCACGAGCATGACGGTGTCGAAGACCGTGTCGGACACGTCGGAGTGGTTCACGCCGACACCGATCGCGATGACGGCGACGGCGACGCACCCGTAGCCGAGGAACGGAAGCAACTGACGACGGATCACCGCCGGAGCCATCGACAGTCGTCTCACGGCCAGCACGAAGGCCGCCACCATGGTGGCGAGGCCCAGCACGGTCTGCGCGCTGTCAATCGCCACCACCGCGTCCGGAGAGGTCGCCAGCCGCTGGATCACCGGCGGAGCCAGCGCGACGGCGTAGGCGACGACGGCCGTGATGCGGCTCGCCCGGTCACTGATCCGGCCGGACGGGAACGCCAGCAGCAGGTGCAGCAGCACCGCCAGCGGCAGGGAGTCCAGGAGGAGTCCGACGGTGCGCAGTGCGTCGATCTCGTCGCCCTGCATCGCCGCGGCCCAGAGGGCCAGCGCGGTGGCCACCATGAGTCGTCCGGTCGCGTTGTGTGGCCGTCGGTTCCAGGCGACGAGACCGGTGACCGTGAACGCCGCGACGGAGAGCACGTCCACGATGGCCGCGACGCTCCCTCGCGACGTCGAGGGCACCGCCTGCTCGACGAGAACCAGCGCGGTCATCAGAACGCCGATGGCGATCAGCGCGTCGCGCAGGCTTGTACTCGGTGCGGGGGAGACGGACCCGCTCGGCGACCCGGCTACCGAAGTCATGTGGAAAGGATCGACGCCCCGGCGCCTTCCGCGCAGTACCTTCACCGCGCGTTCGTCGTCGACTTCAGCCGTGCAGGTCGGCGGCGAGCAGGTCGTAGTCGACGAGGTCGTCCCACGAGCCGTCGCCGAGGCGCTCGGCCTGGCGTCGCATACCCGTCCGGTGGAAGCCGTTCGCCTCGGCAACGTGCTGAGACGCCACGTTGCCGGCCGCGGCGCGGAGCTCCAGGCGCCTCAGCCCGAGCCCGCCCTGGGAAGCCGTCTCGAAGGCGTGCTCCGCGAGCCGTCGGACGGCTGCGGTCGTGACCCCGGAACCGCGGGCGGCCGGATGGGCCCAGTAGCCGACCTCGCCGCTCGTCGGGTCTTCCTGTGAGAGCTTGGTGAGCGCGATCGAGCCCACGCACACGTCGTCGTCGGGGTCAGCCATGGCGAGGAACAGGCCCCGGCCGGCGATGGCTTCCCCGCGGGACCAGCGGAGGTATGCGAGGGCGTCGTCGAGCGTGTAGGGATCCGGGAGGCCGGCGAGCCAGTGCTTCGACCGGCCGTCGCGGCAACCCTCGACGATCCTGGGCGCGTCGTCGTCACGCCAGGGGCGTAGGCGGACGTGGTCACCCTCGAGGGTCACGTCGACGACGCGTCCGGGTCGTCGGTCGAGGCGCTCCTCCGTCGCCAGCAGTTCGAAGTAGGCACCGTCCGTGACGTCGCCGGCCCCGTTGCGGAACGCCTGACGGTCCTGGCCCCACCGCCGGAAGCCCGCCCGCAGCAGGACGGCCTGCGAGACCGTGTTTTCGAGGTCGGTCTCCGCATAGAGCCTGGTCAGCCCCATGCCGCCCGCCGAGACCGGTGCGAAGGCGTGGTCCACCATGACGGGGAGCACCTCGCCGAGCACCCCGCGGCCTCGGGCCGTCGGATGCAGCCAATAGCCGATCTCGCCCTGGAACCGATTCGCCACTGGGTCGAGCCGGAAGACGGTGATGTTGCCGAGTGCATGGTCGGTCTCGCGGTCGGCGATGGCCCAGTTGAGGTACTCGTTGGAGTCCTGGCCGAGCTGCCGCCGTTGCAGCCAGTCGGAGTAGCTCGAAACGTCGGGGTGGGCGCCCGCGGGCATGAACCGCAGGCTGGCGGCATCGGGTTCCTCGCCGGGCCCTGGCACGTCGCCCGGGGTCCAGGGGCGCAGCCGGAACCGTTCGGTCTCGATGACCGGGAGCTCGCCGGGCTCGACGCGCTGCGCCTCTCGGTCGTCGGTGGCCAGCAGGTCGAAGAGCATCGCGTCACGAACATCGGCCGGGTCGCCGCCGACGACCATCTTGCGTCGCTCTGTCCCTACGGGCGCGAAGCCCGCCCGTCGCAGCACCCGGCCGGAGGCCCGGTTGTCCAGGACGTAGCCCGCCTCGAGCCGATGCAGCCCAAGACCTCCCTCGGCCTCGGCTCGGAACGTCCACGGCACCAGCAGGTCCAAGGCCTTCCCCAGGACTCCTTGGCCGCGCGCGTGGTCCAGCAACCAGTACGCCAGGTTTGCCGTTCCCGCGGTCGCCACGAGACCCAGCCGCGAGAGCCGCAACCCGCCGAGGACCGTGTCGCCGTCCATGGCCGCGACGGCGACCGAAACCGCCTCGCCCGAAGCGGCGAGCCCGCGTTCGCCGCGCAGCCAGCTTGGGTACCCGTCACGGGTCGGCATGGCCAGTGAGATGTAGTCGGCGGCGTCGCGGTCGAGGCGTTCGGGGAACACGTCGGCGTCGTCCTCCCGGAACGGGCGAAGGCGAATACCGCCACCCTCGATGCGCGGAGCCGCGAGCCAGCGCGTTCGCGGCTCCATCGGTTCCCCGCGGAGCAGCCGGCCCGCCCAGAAGTCCCTGACCACACCGTCGACGACATTGCTCACCGGACCGTCGATGCGGAACCCCAGCCGCCAGGCCACCCGGCGCGACCCGAAGTTGCCGACCAGCGCATGCCAGAAGGCAACGTCCGCCCCGGTCTCGAAGGCGTGTGAAATGGCCAGCCTGAGCGCGTTCGTGGTCACGCCCTGCCCTCGAGCCGCCGGGTGCGCCGCGAACGAGACCTCGACGGCGCGGTCCCCGCGGCGGCGGTATCCCGTCAGACCCGAGAACCGGCCCTCGTGCCTGACCGCCCACGTCGCACGTTCCCCGG
>DATLPT010000099.1:0-7831 GCA_035535635.1 Lapillicoccus sp.
TGGCGTATGCGGTTCGCGCGGGTCTCCCGCGCCCGCGCCGCGAGCTGGCCGTCCGGAGGGTAGGTGACCTCTTCGAGGCTGAGGCCATGCGGCGGCATGACGCGCACGCCCGGGTCACGCACGCCGCCGGTCATCACCGCAGCCGGCCAGTCGACGTCGCGACGTCCCTCCCCGACGGGCACCAGGGCGCCGACCAGCGACCGGACCATGGAGTGGCAGAACGCGTCGGCGACGACCGTTCCGGCAAGGACCGCGTCTGCCCCCCGCTCCCAGGCGAGGGCCAGCAGCGTGCGCACCGTGGTCGCGCCCTCACGCTGCTTGCAGAAGGCGGCGAAGTCGTGCAGCCCGACCAGCAGGTATGCCGCGTCGTTCATCGCCTCGGCGTCGAGGTGGCCGCGCACCGACACCGTGTCCCGTCGGCGCAGGGGATCGTGAGTCGCGACGTCGTCGGCGAGCCGGTAGAGGTACCGACGGGACGTCGCCGAGAACCGGGCGTCGAAGCCCGGCGACGCGACGCATACCCGCTTGACGACCACGTCGTCGGCGAGGACGCCGGCCAGTCTGGACCACAGCGCCTCCTCGGGCGACCGCTCGGAGCGACCGGGCAGTTGCCCCCACGCGTCCGCGTCGACGTCGGCGTGGGCCACCTGCCCCCTTGCGTGCACACCGGCGTCGGTGCGCCCCGCGACGGTGAGCCGTACCGGTTCAGGACCGCGCAGGATCGTCGTCAAGGCGGCCGAGAGCTCGGCCTCGACGGTCCGCCGCCCGGGTTGGGCGGCCCATCCGGAGAAGTCGGTCCCGTCGTATCCCAGGTCGAGCCGAACACGCACGACCTCACCCACGGCAGGGAGCCTAGATCAGCCGGGCATGGGCACCGGGACGTCGATGCCGCCCTCATGGGTGACCCGGTCGCGGAACTTGATGATGCTCGGCGCCGGCACGAAGCCGCCCGCTACGAGAGCCTCGCCCTGCCGGAACCGCGAAGCCTGGCTCAGCAGACCCGGCGGCACGAAGCCGAACAGGTCGGCGAGCTCGGACAGGTCGTTCGGCGAGTTCATCCGCATGAGGGTGAGGTTGTCGCACTGGGACACGATCTGCGGGTGCACTTTGGAGGGGCGCTGAGTGGACAGCAACAGCCACAGTCCGAACTTCCGGCCTTCCGCGGCGATCT
This sequence comes from Lapillicoccus sp., assembly GCA_035535635.1. GTDB lineage: Bacteria > Actinomycetota > Actinomycetes > Actinomycetales > Dermatophilaceae > Lapillicoccus. Next base: position 1,172 of record DATLPT010000099.1, read on the forward strand.
GGATGATCTGGTCCCGAACCGCTCGCGCCGCGGGCGACTCGAGGTCGGGCGAGCAGAGGTTGTGGGCCTCGTCGACGACGATGAGGATGGGGCGCCGCTCTTCGCGGCGGGCCCAGAGGTCCTCGAGCACCGCAAGGGCGACGGCCAGCTGCTCGTCGTGAGTGGCGAATGAGCCGATGTCGAGGACGGTCGCTGCGGGCCGTTCGGCGATGATCTCGGTGGCGGCGACCCGGTCCTGTGCCCAGAGCGTCCAGTTGAGCAATCCCAGGTTCTCAAGACGCTCGGCGACGATGACCCCGCCCGGATCCTCCGAGCTCCTGACCACGTCGAGCAGTTGCTCGAGCGTGGTACCACGCAGCTGCGGCGCCATCCTCACCAAGAAGTTGTAGCCCTCGTGGTCCACTAACGGGTCGAGTCGGAAGATGGCCGCCTTGGAGCGGATCGACATGTCCAGGAAGCGGATTCGCAGGGCATCGCGTCCCTCCCCCGGTCTCAGCACCCGGATATCGCGGTCGGTCAACGCCTTTCGCTCGTTCGCGTCCGCTCCCGGCCGACTCTCGCCTAGCCGCACGAAGTCTCCGTTGGGGTCGAAGATGACGACTGGCAGCCGCGTGTGCATGAGGATCTGCTCCAGGGCGACACCGAGCGCGAACGTCTTGCCCGACCCGCTTTGCCCGCACCAGAAGGTATGCCGGTTGAGCCGCTTCGGGACATCCCCACCTCGACGTCGGGCGCGGAGACCATCGAACCCAGCCCCAGGACAGCCGCGGAGTCGCGATAGTAATCGGAAAGGTCCCGCGGATCGCTGCGAACGGCCGTCGCCGTGCGGAACGGCCGGCTCGACGTCGCCCCCCGCCAGCCCGGCAGCATCGACCCCGTCGGCACCCCGCCGCCGGTCGCCTGGTCCAGCGTCTCGATCAGCCCGAGATAGCGCGCACCCGAGTCGTCGGCGATCGTCACGAAGTCTCCGACCGCGTACCCGTCGTCTCCGCCGAGGTCCAGCCGGAACATCCGACCGTCGGGCGATGAGGCACCGACCGAGCTCGTGGTTGTCATGCGCAGGCTCCTTCCGAAGGGCCGACTCGGTCGTCGAGCCGCCCGACGCCCGGTGTGCCACCTGACATTGTTCTCAATTGGCGGAAGACCCTGGGTCACCCGGGACGGGTGAGGCAGCCAGGCCGGGGCACTCGTGAAGATGGGCACGCATCGGTCGGCCGGAGGGGCCGAACGAGCGACGACATGGAGGTGCCCTGGTGGCGACCTTGAGCGTGTGGAAGTTCAACGACACCTCGAGCGCGGAGCGCAGTGTCCAAGTTCTGCAGCAGCTGCAGCGGGAAGAGCTGATCAAGGTGTTGGACGCCGCCACGGTGGTTTGGGAGGAGGGCAAGAAGAAGCCCAAGACCAAGCAGCTGAACAACCTCGCCGGGGCCGGCGCTCTCGGTGGCGCGTTCTGGGGCTTGCTCTTCGGCCTGCTGTTCTTCGTCCCGCTGCTCGGCATGGCGGTCGGCGCCGCGACCGGCGCACTGGCCGGTTCGCTGGGCGACGTCGGCATCGACGACACCTTCATCAACAGCGTCCGTAGTCAGGTCACGCCGGGGACGTCGGCGCTGTTCGTGATGACCAGTGACGCCGTCCAGGACAAGGTGTTCGACGCGGTCAAGGGGGCCGGGCTGCACGGCGAGCTGGTCCACACCAACCTCTCGGACGAGCAGGAAGCCAAGCTCCGCGACGCTTTCACCGAGTGACCCACCCCTGAGCAGCGTCGGGCCGGGCGGCTCAGATCAGGCCATGACGCCGCCCCGCGGTCACGGCCTGTCGCCGGGTGCCCACGCTTGTTGAAGAGTGTGCCCGGCCGGGTCTTGATGGGTTGGGGCTGACCGCCCGGGCCCTGGCAATTTCGGCGAGAGTGATCAGCTACCCACGCGGGCTCCCAGGACGCTCACGCGCATCTTTCACGTCCGTCGGACGGGTGTCATCGTGCTGCGTGCGCCGCCCACGGACGTCACCCCGGCCGGGTGAGGCGTGCGATGCCGCGGACGGCGAGTCTTCGTGATGGTTCGGCTGGAGCGCCGTGGCCGGCGCTACCCGGCCGATGAGCCGACGTGACGGGTGTCTCATGCACTGCTTGGCCCGGGCCGCGCATGCCTGACCCGGACCCGCAGGCCCCGTCGACACCGCCCCCGGCGGCGCATGAGGAGGTGCCTCGCCGGACGCGCATCGTTGTCGAGCCACAGTCGCTCTGGCGGCCGGGCCTCGTGGTCATCGGCCTGATCATCCTCTACTCGTTCGGGTCCTTCGTCGTGCACGACGGCGGCTCGGTGCTGTTTCAGATCATCATGGCTTGGCTGGCGAGCATCGCCATGGAGCCCGCCGTCAGCCGACTCGCGCGACATATGCGACGCGGGCTGGCCACCGGCGTGGTCATGCTCGGCATCGTGGTCTTCGCCGTCCTGTTCACGGCGGCGTTCGGAAACCTGCTCGTCACGCAGGCCGTCAACCTGATCCAAGGCATCCCCACGCTGCTGGCTTCGCTGGCGACGTGGGTCAACCAGGCCTTCGGGACGACCTTCGACGCCGAGTCGCTGTTGGAGTCGCTGCAAATCACGCCGCAGACGTTGGCGTCGCTGGGGGTCGACGTGGCCGGCGGCCTCATCGGCGTGATCGTGGCCATTCTCGGCGGCGTGTTCTCGCTGTTCAGCATCGGCCTGTTCATCTTCTACTTCTCCGCCGACGCCCCTCGGCTCCAGCGGTGGGTGGCCCACCTGCTCCCGCCGCACCGCCAGGAGGTATTCATCGTGGTCTGGGGCCTGGCCGTGAAGAAGACCGGCGGCTACGTCGCCGCGCGAGTGGTCCTCGCCGCGATCTGCGGCGGGCTCACGGCGATCTTCCTGCTCATCATCGGGATGCCGTACTGGCTTGCCCTCGGTGTGTGGACCGGGGTCGTCTCCCAGTTCGTCCCGAGTGGGCACCTACATCGCGATCGCGCTGCCGGTCGTCGTCGGGCTGACCAGTTCCGAGCCGGTCGACGGCGTCCTCGCGCTGGCCTTTGCGTTGGTGTACCAGCAGATCGAGAACCTCACGATCGAGCCGAAGATCAGCGCCGACGCCGTCGACATGCACCCGGCGGTGGGGTTCGGGGCGGTCCTGTTCGGCGCCGCGCTGTTCGGGGCGGCGGGAGCACTGGTGGCCGTCCCGATCTCGGCGCTCCTGCTGTCCTTGGTGGACATCTACAGCCGGCAGTACGAGCTGCTGCCTCAGCTGGGCGTCGACCCACGAGCTGACCGCGGCGATGTCGGACCAGGAGGCTCGACGCGTCGAGGACTCGGGGACTTGCTGCACAGGAGGCGACCACGAACTCAAGAACCGTCCATGACGCATCCCGAGGCCTGACGGTGGGCGCCCGTTTGATCGGTGCTCTACGGCACAGTTCTCGACGGGCTGCACATGCATGGGCTGCTCGACCGATTGAAGACCCTCGGGCTCACCCTGGTCGAGATGCGCCGGTCCGGAAATGACCACCGCGAGTGTCAGGGGCGCTGCAGCACGCCTCGTACAAAGGCAGCCTGGCCAAGGTGCTGGACCGAGTCCTGCTCGACGCTGACCAGGCGGGCCAGAAGCGTGACGGGCGGATCCCAGTGCCGGTCGACGACCCGGCCGTAGTCAGCGTCCTCGAGTGTCTCGAGGAACGCGACGGTGTGGTCGTTGACGGCCTGGTGGTACTCGCGTAGCAGGTCCACGGGCGCCACGATCCCAGCCACCTGGTCGGACGACATGCCGTACCCGACCTCCCGGTCGCCGACGCCGAGCCCGAACCGGTCTGCGAACCCCTGAGCGGTCCACACCTGTTGGGCGTCGTGACGGCCGAGGGCGCGCTCAACGCTCGTGATCTGCCCGTCCTGCATCCTCGCCGTGTGCCACACCAGCCACGCGATGGTATTGGCGTCCGGGTCGACCCGCCGGGTCAGGTCGGCGTCCGACAGGCCGTCGAGTGCGGTGTCGACGAGCTCAGGAGTGCGGCCGAACCCCTCGATGAGAACGGCGGTGGCGGTGGCGGTGGTGTCGGCAGGCACACTGCGAACCTAAGCCCCGTCCCGACATCCCGCAGGCCCGGTATGCGGACCGGGTGGTCGCTAACCTGCGGTGCTGGAGGCGGTCGACGGCGCGGGAGCGGGCCCGGTTGACGTCGAGCTGCCAGCTGGAGCGCTGGTCGAGGGAGAGGTCAGCGCCGTGCGCGCGGTCGCGATCGACTCGTTGAGCGCAGTGATCGTGGCGGCATCGACAGTTCCGGTCGGCTTGACGCCCAGCTTCGTCTGGAACGCCTTGAGGGCGTCGGTGAGGGCCGGTGTCCAGGTGCCGTCGACCGGCCCGTCCCAGAACCCCGCAAGCTTGAGCGTCTGTTGAACGGCCGCGGTGGAGACGAGGGCCTGTTGCGCTGCCGCGCCGCCCTTGGCTTGAAGATCCGCCTGCAGCGTGGCTGCGGTGGCCTTGTCCACCGTTCCCGTCACGGGCAGACCGTTGGCCTTCTGCAGCGCCTCCACCGCCTCCACCGTCGCCGGGCCGTAGACGCCGTCGACTGCGGCCTGGTAGTAACCCCCTTCGCTCAGCGACGTCTGCAGGGCCACGGTGTAGTCGTGCACAGCAGCTTGGGCCAGCTCTTGCTGTGACTCGGTGAGGCAGCCCGTGTCGGCGAAGAGCTTCAACCACGACATCTCCAGGGCGACCGCCGCCGCATTGAACCGCTGCGTGGCCTCCACCAGGGGGTCTCCGGCGTGATGCCCGCAGGGCCGTCTCGAAGTCGGACTCGGCCTGCCATTCGACTCGACGAACTGCCGACAACACCCCCAGAGCCGTCAGGAGAGCAGCATCGACTGTCGCTCGACCGACCGCCGCGCGCCCGTCACCCATCGATGATGAGTCGGAGTGATGCGTCCAACGGTTAGCGTGACTCCACAAGGCGATTCGGCATCCACGGACTGGAGGTCCTCTGATGGCATTCGACACGTTCGACGTCTTCGTCGGCGTCTACCGCGACCTCGAGTCCGCCGAGGCGGACTACGACTTGGTTCACGAGCTGCATACCAAGGAAGGGCTCATGGACGCCTACGACGCGGCGGTCATCCATCGCCGCGACGACGGCAAGGTCAAGATCACCAAGAAGCACGAGACCCCCACTCGCGTGGGCGGTGTGCTCGGCGGTGGAGCGGGTCTCGCCACCGGCCTCGTCATCGCGCTCTTCCCGTTCGCCGCCATCGGGGGTGGGCTACTGGTCGCTACCACCGCGGGTGGGGCGCTTCTGGGGGCCGTGGCCGGCCATGCCGCCGCGGGGATGAGCCGTCAGGATCTCAAGGAGCTCGGCGAGTCCCTCGACGCGGGTCAGGCCGGCTTGGTCGTCGTCGGGGTGACGGACATGGCGGCGAGGATCGAGCAGGCGATGCGCCGGGCCGAGAAGCTCGAGAAGAAGCAGCTCAAGGCCGACGCCGAAGCCCTGGAGCGCGACGCGAGGGAGGCGACCGGCGAGTAGGGCATCGGCCGTGCCCGACAGCGTCTTCGTGCTGCACACCGGGGGAACGATCGGGATGGTCGACACTCCGGAGGGTCACACTCCTGTGGCTGACGCGTTGGGCCCGTATCTCGACTGGATCGTGGCCAACTCTGGGGGCGAGCTGCCGTCGATCGACTTCCTCGAGCTGGACCCGCCGATCGACTCGGCCAACGCGACGCCAGACGACTGGTGCACGATCGCCCGCACGCTGTACGAGCGCCGGGCCGACCACTCCGGCTTCGTCGTACTGCATGGAACCGACACCATGGCGTACACGTCGTCGGCGCTCTCGTTCCTCCTCCCGGGGTTCGGCAAGCCGGTCGTCGTCACCGGTTCCCAGATCCCGATCACCCGCATCCGCAGCGATGGGCGTCAGAACTTCATCGGGGCGCTCCAGGTCGCGACCCGGCCCGAGCTGCAGGAGGTCATGCTGTTGTTCGGCGAGGTCCTGCTGCGAGGCAACCGTTCGACGAAGATGGACGCCTCCGGCCTCGATGCCTTCGAGTCGCCACGGTTCCCGCCCCTCGCGGACATCGGCATCGACATCGTCGTCCGACGGGAGCTCGTGCTCCGACCCGACGATCTTCCAAGACTGACTGCCGGCCGGCTCGGGCACGTCGCCGCCACGCGGCTGTTTCCGGGGTTCTCGGCGTCCATCCTTGCCAACCTCTGCCGACCACCGTTGCAGGGACTGGTCATCGAGGCCTACGGCGCCGGCAACGGACCCTCCGACGACCACGAGTTCCTGGCCGCGATCGAGGCCGCCACCACCCAGGGGATCGTCGTCGTGGTCGTCACCCAGTGTGTCCGCGGATCCGTGCAGCCCGGGGCGTACGCCACCGGCTCGGCCCTGATCAGTGCCGGGGCTGTACCGGGCTACGACATGACGCCAGAAGCGGCGCTGACCAAGCTCGCGGTACTGCTCGGCCAGGACCTCGACCCGGCGACCGTCGAGGTAATGATGCAGCAGGACATCGCGGGCGAGCTCACCCGTTGACGAGGACGTCGTCGGAGCCGGCCGACGCGAGGAAGGGGCGAACACCGCGTGACTCACATCGTGTCCCAGCGTCCTTCGGTGGTCGTCCGCGGCGCTGGCCGGTACGAAGTGCTGCTCGTGC
>DATLPT010000100.1:0-6673 GCA_035535635.1 Lapillicoccus sp.
CTCGCAGGACTACCGGGACCTCGTCGACACCCTCGACCGGCACTACAACATGGTTCTCGTCGACACCGGGACCGGCATCCTCGACGATGCCATCCGCGGCATCCTCGAAGAGGCCGACCAGCTCGTCGTCGTCATGCCGCCCGCGCTTGACGGCGGCCGGGTTGCCGCGATGACCCTCGACTGGCTCGACCAGCACGGCCACGGCGAACTCGTCGCCGGAGCCGTCGCGGTCGTCAACTCCGTCCGTGGTTCCGGGCCGCTCGAGCTGGACCGGCTCGAGGAGCACTTCCGCTCCCGGTGCGCATCCGTCCATCGGATCCCTTGGGACCCGGTGCTCGAGGCCGGTGCACACTCGGCCCTCGCGGACCTGCGTCCCGCCACCCGGGCCGCCTACCTCGAGCTGGCCGGAGCGGTCGCCGAAGGCTTCGCGACCAGCGGGCGGGCCCGGATCGGAGGGCAGTCATGAGGGCGCGCGGGCTCCTTCGGCTGGCCGCCTCCACGGCCGCCGTGGCGGCGATCGTCGTCGCGCAGCAGCTCCCGGCCGACGCCAAGACGACCCGGGGGCCGGGAACGGTGACCTTCGACGACCGGCAGGTCGTTCAGTTGACGCGTCCTGGCGCCGAGCGAGGCAAGGGCGGTCTGGCTCTGCACCTGACCTCCAAGGACACTGTCGTCGCCGGCAATCTCGCGGTCGCGACGACGTCGTGCGACGGATGCCATGCGACGGCCATCTCGTTCCAGATCGTCGTCGCCGACAAGGCGCCCGCGTCGCTCGACGTCGGAAACGCCGCCATCGCCGACAACGAGGGCTGCGCCTTCTGCGTAGCGGACGCGTTCGCCTACCAGTTCGTGCTGGCCTTCGACGGCGACGCCCGGATCACCGGCTCGGGCCGACGGCAGCTGGAGCACGTCGACGCCGCGCTCCGGCGGCTTGCCCGGTCTGGCGGCTCGGCCGAGGAGATCCTGGCGGCGGTTGAAGGGTATGCGGACCAGGTGGACCGCGTTCTGTCGACCGAACTGCGCGTGCGTCCGGTGGTGCACAAGAAGGTGATCAAGGACCTCGGTCACGGGCCGAAGTCCATGGCTCTGCCGCCGGACGCCCCGGCCTCCTGAACCGGCGCCCTCGCGGCGCCTCACGACTCCGGCCACGTCGGCCCGGCCGCGACCCGGGCTGGCGTGGCCGGTTCACTCGTTCTCTGCACGCGCCGCGGACCGCTCCTCGCTCGGTGCGGCGCGCTGGCGTCCATGACGACATGCTGCTCCCATGGACGACCTGGCCTTCGCCGAACTCCACGTGCACCTGGAGGGCACGCTCGAGCCGGAGCTGATCTTCACTCTCGCCGAGCGCAACGGGGTCCGGCTGCCTTACCGGGACGTCGAGGACCTGCGCTCCCGGTATGCCTTCGCCGACCTGCAGAGCTTCCTCGACCTCTACTACATGAACATGCAGGTGCTGCGGACGGAGGAGGACTTCGCGGACCTCACCGATGCCTACCTCCGCCGCGCTCGGCAGGCCGGTGTCCGGCACGCCGAGGTCTTCCTCGACGTCCAGGCGCACACCGAGCGGGGAATCGCCGCCGCGGTGGCGCTGGGCGGCGTGAGCCACGCGCTCGGCCGGTCCGAAGAACTGGGCCTCAGTAGCGGTCTGATCGTGACGATGCTGCGGCACCTGTCCGCTGAGTCGGCCATGCACGCATACGAGCAGGTATGCGCCACCGGCCTGCCGCTGCTGGGTATCGGCCTCTGCTCGTCAGAGGTCGGGTACCCGGCCGCACCGTTCGCCGACGTGTTCGCACGAGCCCGAGCCGATGGGCTGCACACGGTCGCGCACGCCGGTGAGGAGGGCGATCCGGGCTAGGTGTGGGAGGTGCTCGACCTGCTGCAGGTGGAGCGGGTTGACCACGGGATCCGGTCGGTGGAGGACCCGGCGTTGATGGATCGACTTGTTGCGCAACAGCTTCCGCTCACCGTGTGTCCGCTGTCGAACGTCCGGCTGGCGGCCGTGGAGAGCCTTGAGCAGCATCCGCTCGCTCGTATGCTCCGGGCCGGCGCTCTGGTGTCGGTGCACTCCGACGACCCGGCGTACATCGGCGGGTATCTCGACGACAACGTTGCCGCGATCCGCGCCGCCCTGGCGCTCAAGGAAGCCGAGGTCCGGCAGCTGGCCGCCAACAGCATCCGGTCGTCCTTCCTTGCCGAGGAGCGCAAGACGCAGCTGATGGTGTGACCGGCTTGACGTCAACCCGGAGATCCAATAACCTCCTCTAAAATCCAATCAAATCCATTGGGTCAGCCGACGAAGAGGAGAGCCGATGGGACGCGAGCTGCTTGCGGGCCTGGACGTCGGGACGACGTCGGTCAAGGCGCTGCTCGTCACCCCGCAGGGGACCGAGGTCGCGCTCGGTCGGGCTGCGACGACGTGGTCGGCGACCCCGTCGGGCGCGGAGACCTCCGCTGCGTCGATCGTCGACGCGGCGCGAGCCGCACTCTCAAATGCCCTCGATCGAGCACCGGGCGACCGGGTCACGGCGCTCGGCGTCGCGTCGATGGCCGAGTCCGGCGTGCTCGTGGGACGGGACGATCAGTCCCTCACCCCCGTCATCGCCTGGCACGACCACCGCGACGAGCAGCAGCTGCGCGACCTGGTCGACGCCATCGGCGGTGAGCGGTTCTCGATGCGGACCGGCCTGCCCGTGTGGACGCAGTGGAGCCTGACGAAGCACCGCTGGCTCGTCGACCACGTTCCCGCCGCTCGGACCGCCGTACGGAGGTACAACATCGCGGAGTGGGTGGCTCGGAACCTCGGCGCCGCTCCCGTCACCGAGCTCTCGCTGGCGTCCCGAACCGGCTGGCTCGACCTGGCCACCGGGCGGCCGTGGAGCGAGACCCTGGCCTGGTCCGGTGCTGCCGAACAACTTGTACAGGACCTCGTGTCGGGCGGGACCCCGGTCGGGACGGCGCATACCGAAGGGGCTCTGGCGGCCCTCGACGGCGCCACCCTGACCGTTGCCGGTCACGACCACCAGGCCGCTGTCGTCGGTGTCGGGAGCAGTGGCGCCGGTGACGAGTTCGACTCGTGTGGGACCGCCGAGGCGATCGTGCGCACCATCGCCCCGGGCCTGGAGCCCAGGGCCATCACCTCGCTGACTGGCGTGGGCGTCACCGTCGGCTGGCACGCCATCCGGGACCGGTGGTGTCTCCTAGGCGCGACCCAGGGTGGTCTGATCCTTGGCCGGGTGCAGGCCGCGCTCGGAGTCGACGCCGCCGGTCTGGCCGGCCTGGACGCGGCGGCGCTGGCCGCCGCGGACGACCCGTCGGTGCTGGAGATCAGCGACACCGCCGACGTCACGATCGCCGCGGGTGCCGACCCGGGGTCGGTCTGGCGAGCGGCCGCCCGGACGGTCACGGAGCAGGCGCGAGCGGTCGAGGCGAGCCTCGATGGTGCAACCGGCCCGCGGCGAGAGCTCGTCGTCGCCGGTGGATGGACCAACAGCGCCGCCCTGATGGCCGTCAAGGCCGAGGTGTTCGGACCGCTGCGGCGGGCCGCGACGACCGAGGCCGGCGCCCTCGGGGCGGCCTTTCTGGCCGGGTTGGCGCACGGGACGTACGCGTCCTTCGACGACATCCCGAACGGCGCCCACCCGGATCCCGCCCGCGAGCTCCAGCCGAGCACGGACCGCCCGTCATGAGCCTCGCCACCACCGCCGACCTGCTCGAGCGGGCCCGCTCCGGTGGCGTCGGGCTTCCGGCGTTCAACGTCATCACCCTCGAGCACGCCGAGGCCATCGCCGCCGGCGCCGAACGCGCGGGTTGCCCCGCGATCCTGCAGATCAGCGAGAACGCCGTGAAGTTCCACGGCGGCCGGCTGGAACCGATCGCCGTGGCCGCCGTAGCGGTGGCCCGGCAGGCCGCGGTGGAGCTGTCCGTGCACGTCGACCACGTCGAGGACCCGGGTGTCCTGCACCAGTCGGAGGGGCTCGGCATCAGCTCGGCCATGTTCGACGCGTCGCACCTTGACTACGAGGCCAACGTCGCCGCCACGCGCGAAGCCGCTCGGTGGGCCCGCGCCCGAGGCATCCTCCTCGAGGCCGAGCTCGGCAAGGTGGGTGGCAAGGACGGCGCCCACGCGCCGGGTGTTCGCACCGACCCGCGCGAGGCCGCCGAGTTCGTGGCCGCGACAGAGGTCGACGCGCTGGCCGTCGCTGTCGGCAGCTCCCACGCGATGGTCGAGCGCACCGCCGCCCTGGACCTCGACCTCATCCGCGAGCTGGCCGACGCGCTGCCGGTGCCACTGGTGCTGCACGGTTCCTCGGGGGTTCCCGATGCGGCCCTCGCGGAGGCGGTGCGGGCCGGCATGGTGAAGGTCAACATCGGCACGATCCTCAATGTCGCGTGGACCTCCGCCGTCCGGGAGGTCCTCGCTGCCGATCCGGCGGTGGTCGACCCCCGAAAGTACGTCCATCCGGCCCGCGACGCCGTCGCCGACGTTGTGGCGCACCTCTGCAGCGTGATCGGCCGACCGTCATGATCGTCACCCTCACGTTCAACCCCGCTCTGGACCTCACCTACGCGGTGAACGAGTCGTCGGTGGGGGAGGTCGACGTCCACCGGGCCACCACCGCGACCCTCGAGGCCAGCGGCAAGGGCGTCAATGTCTCGCGCGCCCTCCACACCAACGGGATCGAGACGGTCGCCGTCGTACCGCTCGGCGGATCCACGGGCCACCACCTGGCCGAGCTGCTCGCCCTGGACGGCGTCCGGCACCGGATCGTCGCCCAGCGAGCCGTCACCCGAGTCAACACGACGATCGCGGCCAACGGCGGGCATACCGCCAAGGTCAACGGTCCCGGCGGCCGGCTGTCCGACCAGGACCTCGAGGCCCTGACCGGGGAGGTGGCCGCCGCGCTGGCCGGGTCGCCCGCCGGTGACCAAGCATGGCTCGCGGTATGCGGGTCGCTGCCACCCGGGCTCGACCCGTCCGCGGTTGGAGAGTTCGTCGCGCTGGCGCACGCACACGACGCACGCTGCGCCGTGGACGCGTCGGGGACAGCGCTGGCGGCGGCGATCGAGGCGGGCGCCGACCTGTTGGCCCCTAACCGGCTCGAGCTGGCCGAGGTCGGCCCGACTGCGGCCACCGCCACGACCGTCGAGCACCTGGCCGCGGTCACCGCGGAGATCGCCTGGGAGCGCGCTACCTCGCTGCTGGTCAGCCTCGGTGGGGACGGTGCCCTGTTCACCGACGGGGACGTCGTCGTCCACGGCCACGGACCCGCCCTTACTCCGGTCAACACGGCCGGGGCGGGCGACGCGCTCCTGTCCGGGTGGTTGGCTCAGGCCGGCGCCCCCGCCGACCGGATGGCCCGGGCGATCCGCTGGAGCCGGGCCGCCTGCCTGGCCGCGACGACCGTCGCCCCACCGCTGCCCGACTCGCCGGATGCCTCCGACGGGGTCACCGTCGACCGGCTGCCCATCGGCCGAACCGAAAGGTCCACGCCATGACCACCAACCGCCGCATCGTCGTCAGCGCCGTCGAGACCATGGAGCTGCTCGACGAGCCCGTCCCCACCCCCGCTTCCGGGGAGGTCCTGGTGCGCAGCACCTACATCGGCGTATGCGGGTCCGACACCCATGCCTTCCACGGCCGGCACCCGTTCATCCCGATCCCGTATCTCCCGGGCCACGAGGCCACTGGAGTCGTCGAGGAGCTCGGCGTGGACGTCACGACGGTCGCGGTCGGTGATCGCGTGGTCGTCGAGCCGACCCTGCCCTGCTGGGAGTGCAAGCAGTGTCGGACAGGAAACGAGAACCTCTGCGAGAACCTCCAGTTCTTCGGGTGCGGCTACCCGCAGGGAGGGATGGCGGACCGGTTCGTGGTTCGGGCCGACCGGCTGCACGTCATCCCGGACGACATCGACGACCTCGCCGCCGCCCTCATCGAGCCGTTGTCGACGCCGGTCCACGCCGGCCGGATCGCCGGGCCGCTCGAGGGAAGGGCGGTCGCCATCCTGGGGGCGGGGACGATCGGCCTTCTGATGCTCGCCGTCGCCCGGTGGTCCGGGGCGAAGCGGGTCGTCGTGACCGACCCGCTGCCGCCCAAGCGCGACACCGCGCTCCGGCTCGGCGCGGACGCCGTCGTCGATGCGACGGCCTCCGACGTCGCCGCGCAGGTCCGGGCGGCGCTGGGCGAGAGCGCCGACGTGGTCTTCGACTGCGTCGCCGTGAAGTCCACGACCCTCGCGGCGATCGACATGGCTTTGAAGGGCGGCACGGTGGTCATCGTCGGCGTCCCGTCGGCCGACTTCGAGATCCCGATGCGGATCCTGCAGGACCAGCAGATCCGCCTGCAGGGCAGCGCGACGTACGTTCCGCAGGACTACGCCAGCGCCATGGAGATCATCAGGTCGGGTCTCGTCCGGCCGGAGGACTTCGTCACGGGACAGTTCCCGCTGGATCAGGCCGAGCAGGCGTTCGCCGCCTCGACCAGCGGCGAGCACATCAAGGTGCTGATCCATCCATGAGACACGAGGAGAGCGACACCGAGCACGACCTGCAGCCGGCGAGCTCGCGGCAGTCCGCCATCCTGGGGACCCTTCGTACCCGCGGCCAGCTACGGGCGGTCAAGATGGCCGAGGAGCTCGGCGTCACCCACGAGACGATCCGCAAAGACCTGTTG
>DATLPT010000101.1:0-10110 GCA_035535635.1 Lapillicoccus sp.
GGCCCGGCGGTCCCGACGATCGAGCGGCTGCTCGACGCAGCGGCCAGGGCGTTCGCGGACCGGGGGTTCCACGCCACCACCACGCGCGACATCGCCTCACGCGCCGGGCTCTCCCCCGCCGGGGTCTACGTGCACTTCGACTCCAAGGAAGCTCTGCTGTATGCGTTGAGCCGCCGCGGTCACGAGGCGGCCCTCGAGCTGGTACGCGCGTCCGCGATGCTGCCCGGCACTCCCACCGAGCGGGTCGCCCGGGTCATGTCGCGATTCGCCACCTGGCACGCCGAGCACTACGAGGTAGCTCGGGTGGTGCAGTACGAGTTCCCGCACCTGTTGCCCGCGCACCGCGACGAGGTCCTCAGTTTGCGCAAGGACATCGACCGCGCTGTCCGCGCGCTGCTCGAGGAGGGCGTGGCCACGTGCGAGTTCGAGGTGGTCGACGTCTCCGACACGGCGCTCGCGCTGATGTCGCTGTGCATCGACGTGGCCCGCTGGTACGACCCGGGCGTGCGGCGGTCCCCCGCGGTCATCGGCCGCACGTATGCGTCGCTGGGGCTCCGGCTGCTCGGCGCGCGGGCCTGACCCCTCGCCGCTGCCGGATGGAGAGCGCAGAGCGCGCGACGGCGCCCGGCCTCGCCTCCCGCCTCTCCGGTCTGCCGGTCTCATGGGCGGAGGAACCCGCAAGAGCCCGCTGGCCCGGCCACTCGGTGATCGTCGTGGCCGTTCCACCCCTCGAAGACCTGGTCCGGCGGCGCACCCGGGCCTACGACGCCGCATACCTCTCCTCGGACCCGACCTTCGCGCACGCCCACGTCACCATGCTCGGACCCTTCGTCGACGCGGCCGGCCTCACCGCCTCCGTGGTCTCGAGGGTGGGCCAGGTGCTGCGGCGGCACGCTCCGTTCACGACATCCTTCGCGCAGGTGGCACGGTTCCCGGACGGGATGATCCACCTGCTTCCTGACCACGAGGAGCCGTTCCGGCGGCTCACCGCCGACCTGGCCGACGCGTTCCCCGACCACTCTCCCTACGGGGGTCGCTACGCCGATCTTCGCCCTCATCTCACACTCGACCGAATGGGGCCTGGCGTGGACCTGGACACGGTTCGGAGCTGGGTCGCCGACCTCGCTCCCGTATGCGTCGAGGTTCGCACCGCGCAGCTGTCGTGGTACGAGCAGCACGGGTGCCGCACTCTTGCGACATGGGCGCTGGGCTGACCCCGGCGTCAGTCCGGCTGGTCCAGCCCCACCGCGACGGCGGCCAACCGCTGACCGGGGTTCCAGCGGAACTCCAGCCTCGTCCCGGTCTCCTCGTGCGCGAACTCACCGAGGCGGACGGCGCTCCGGTGCATCGCGACGCCGAGCCGCCCGAAGTCGCCGGTGCCGGTCCCCCGGCAGAGCACCACCGTGTTGTCGGCGAACACGACGCGAACGGCGCGGCCGCCCGGGGCACGCCTGAGCGCCCGAACCGGTACCCCGCGCTGGACCAGCTGGTGCAGGCGGGCGTCGAGGAGCGTTTCGGCGTCGTGGGCGTGCTCCGCCCAGACCCGTTCGAGCGCCTCGTGCAACGAGCCGTCCTGGGGTTCCACGGCCTCGGCGGCCGGCCATGGCGCCCGCACCGCGTCTTCGGAGGGCCGCGACGTGCTGCCGTCGTCCTCGGAACCGTGCGAAGGTGGCGCCTCGGGGGCGCGACGGCGCCACCGAATCGCCGCCGCGACGGCGACGATCAGCGTGAGCAGTACCCACCGCCCGTCCACCTGTCAAGTGTGCGCCACGGCGCCGACATCGGCAGTGTCGTTTCGCGATCCGTGACCTGACCTGTTACCACCGGCCCGCGAGTTCGGCCCTGACCTATCCGGCCGACCGCCTAGGTCATTGGAAGGATTCGCCCAACACGGGCGATGAGCCGGTGCCGCGTCGAGAGGCACCTTGCACCCCGGCGATGACCGCCGGCCGAGCATCGAGGAGCGTCCATGATCAAGCTGTATGCCGACTCCACCCTGCGGCGGACGCGACAGATCGTCGCCGACGTCCTCATGGTCGCCTGGATTGTGCTCTGCAGCTGGCTGGGCCGAGCTACTTCCCAGGGCATCGAAGCCCTGCGCGGGCCGGCGGACAACCTCGCGTCGGCCGGCGACTCCATCAGGGACAACATGTCCGGTGCGGCCACCAACGTCGGAGGGGTTCCCCTTGTCGGAGACTCGCTGCGGGGGCCCTTCGACGCGATCTCCCGCGCCGGCCAGAACATCGCCAACGTCGGTGCGTCCCTCGGTGTGACCGTCGACCAGGTCTCCGGCGTCGCCGGCCTGGTCGTGGCCGCCGTCCCGATCCTGGCCGTCCTCGCGGTGTGGGCTGTGGTCCGGACCCGCTTCGTCCGGCGCGCGACCGCCGCCCAGCACTGGCTGGCTCAGCCGGGCGCTCTCGAGCTCTTCGCCCTTCGGGCCTTGAGCCGCCAGTCCTTGCGACGGCTGGAACGCGTCGGGCCCGACCCGGCCGGACAGTTCCGCAGCGGTGACCGCGGGACGCTGCGGGCCTTAGCGGATCTCGAGCTGGACCGGTGCGGTCTTGCCCCGAGGAGCGACGAGGAGTGGCTCACCGCGCTCCCCGCTTGACGTCAGTCGCGGGTCAGCTTGCGGTACGTCACCCGGTGCGGACGCGCGGCCTCGACCCCGAGCCGTTCGACCTTGTTGGCCTCGTACGCCTCGTAGTTCCCCTCGAACCAGTACCAGTTCGACGGGTCCTCTTCGGTGCCCTCGTAGGCGAGGATGTGCGTCGCCACGCGGTCGAGGAACCAGCGGTCGTGGCTGATGACCACCGCACAGCCGGGGAACTCCAGCAGCGCGTTCTCCAGTGAGCCGAGAGTCTCGACGTCCAGGTCGTTGGTCGGCTCGTCGAGGAGCAGCAGGTTTCCGCCCTGCTTGAGGGTGAGTGCGAGGTTGAGTCGGTTCCGCTCGCCCCCGGACAGGATCCCCGTGGCCTTCTGCTGGTCGGGGCCCTTGAACCCGAACTGCGAGACGTACGCCCGCGACGGGATCTCGACGTTGCCGACCTTGAGGAAGTCCAGCCCGTCCGACACGGTCTCCCACAGGTTCTTCTTCGGGTCCAGTCCGGCCCGCGCCTGGTCGACGTACGAGATCTTCACCGTCTCGCCGATCTTGACGCCACCCTCGTCCGGCTCTTCGAGACCGACGATGGTCTTGAACAGCGTCGTCTTCCCCACGCCGTTAGGGCCGATCACGCCGACGATCCCGTTGCGCGGCAAGGTGAACGACAGGTCGTCGATGAGCACTCGCTCTCCGAACCCCTTCTTGAGGTCGTTCACCTCGATGACCGTGGAGCCCAACCGGGGACCCGGCGGGATCTGGATCTCCTCGAAGTCCAGCTTCCGCGTCCGGTCGGCCTCGGCTGCCATCTCCTCGTACCGCTGCAGCCGGGCCTTGGACTTGGCCTGCCGGCCCTTGGCGTTGGAGCGGACCCACTCGAGCTCGTCCCTGAGCCGCTTCTGGAGCTTGGCGTCCTTCTTGCCCTGGACCTGCAACCGCTCCGCCTTCTTCTCGAGGTAGGTCGAGTAGTTGCCCTGGTAGGGGTACAGCCGACCCCGGTCGACCTCGGCGATCCACTCCGCGACGTTGTCGAGGAAGTACCGGTCGTGGGTCACGGCCAGGACGGCGCCCGGGTATGCGGCAAGGTGCTGCTCGAGCCACTGCACCGACTCGGCGTCGAGGTGGTTGGTCGGCTCGTCGAGCAGCAGCAGGTCTGGCTTCTGAAGGAGCAGCTTGCACAGTGCCACGCGGCGGCGCTCGCCACCAGAGAGCACCGTGACGTCCGCGTCCGGCGGCGGACAGCGCAAGGCGTCCATCGCCTGCTCGAGCTGGGCGTCGAGATCCCAGGCGTCCGCGTGGTCGATCTCCTCCTGGAGCTTGCCCATCTCCTCCAGCAAGGCGTCGTAGTCGGCGTCGGGCTCGCCCATTTCCACCGAGATCTGGTTGTAGCGGTCGAGCATGGCCTTGATCTCGCCGGCGCCTTCCTCGACGTTGCCGAGGACGGTCTTCTCGTCGTTGAGCGGCGGCTCCTGCAGGAGGATCCCCACCGTCGCACCCGGCGTGATCCGCGCCTCGCCGTTGGACGGCTGGTCCATCCCGGCCATGATCCTGAGGATCGTCGACTTGCCCGCGCCGTTGGGTCCGACGACGCCGATCTTCGCTCCGGGGAAGAACGACATCGTGACGTCGTCGAGGATGACCTTCTCGCCAACGGCCTTGCGTGCCTTGGTCATGGTGTAGATGAACTCGGGCATATCCCAAGGCTATCCAGGGGAACCGGACCGCTCCCAATCGGTGTCGTGGCATAGCGTCACCGCCTCGCCCGCCGGTTCGCCGGCAGCGGCAGCACCGTCTCGTGGAGGGTTCAGCCACCGTTGACGACCACGTAGTCGTCGGTGTCGGCGTCCTCGACCCGCCGTCCGAAACCGCCGCGTACGACCACCGTGCTCTCGTCCGCCGTCGGCTCGCGCTCCGCGCCGTCCGGACCGGCTTCCGCCTCGAGTCCGGCGCGCTCCTGAGCACCGCTTTCGGCCTCCTCTTCGCCGTGGAAGCTGTCCTGAATGGCTGGGTCGGCAAGCCGGTCGTTCGCGTCGAGCTGCGTCCGGCGGGGCCGGGTGAACTCGACCTGACCACGGGTCAGGTCGTGGCCGATCGTGTAGGCGTCGATCTCCGCGCTGGTGCGGGGTTCGCCCTTCTCGGTCTCCCACTGGTTGACCCGAAGCCGTCCATAGACGACCACGGGGTGGCCCTTCTTGACGCTGGTCATGACGTTGGCGGCCAAGGCGTTGAAGGCCACGACGTTGAGGAAGTTCGTGCTGCCGTCGACGAAGGCCCGCTTCTCGGCGTCCCAGCGGCGCGTTGTCGAGGCGATGCGGAGACTGGCGAACGGCCGCCCCACTTTCGTTGGCCGGCTGATCGGGTCACTCACGACGTTGCCCACGACGGTGACGAAGCTCTCGTTCATTCCCTGTTCCTCCACCCGGTTCCTGGTGATGGTCGACGCCCATCGGCGCCACCGGAACCGAGCATCGGATGTCGTCGAGAGCCCCGGCCAGCCCTGTCCTTCGGCCTGTGGACGACGTGACGACATGCGCACCGCATGTGGAGAGCGACGCCCCCGAACGGACCCGCGGGCGAGACCGGCTCAGCCCCCGCGCGCCGCCTCCAGCTGCTCACGGGTGTCGCGGTGCCGGTCGAGCACGCCACGAACCGGCTGGACAAGCTGGTCGTCTGCCACGTCGGCGATCGCGATGCGCAACCGCTTGCCGACCAGGGTCCGCCGGCGTCGGGCACCCACGCGGGCCGCCGCGCGGGCGAGTCCGGCCGCGAGCAGCCCCACCAGGAGACCGGCCACGAGCAACAGCGTCGGCAGCGGGAACGGCCCCACCTTCGGCGTGTCGATCGGTGGCAGCTGGAGCCAGGCGACGACCGCGAGGGCCACCAACCACGCCAGTCCGACAACGGTCATCAGGCCGAACAGCCACTGCAGCCAGCCGGTCACCTGCCACCAGACCGGCGGGTTGCCCCGCAGCGGCGTGGTGACCACGATCCGGTCGAGTCGCTCGTAGAGGCGGTCGTCGGTGGGCGCGGCGGCGTCCGACACCGCCTCGGCCCACAGGACGGGGAGGCCCTCGGCGGCTCGCTCGGTGAGTGAGAGGGCGGCCAGCTTGACCGCCGACCGGGCGGAGGCGGACGGCGCCGGGATCGACGACCGGCCGACCACCTCCCGCACATCCAGCGGGTCCACCTGCTCCAGGACCTGAGACGGAACCCGGTCCAGCCGCAGCCGGCGCAGTGGGTCCGGCCGGAGCTTGCGGCCCCATCGCGTGAAGATCCAGCCGGTGCGGCCCAGCGCCTCGCGCCGGTAGTCCTCGTCCACCGCGCCGAGGACCACGGGAACGCCCGACGCTCGGGACAGCGCGTCGACCAGCTGGTCATCGGCGCCCGCGTCCAGGGTGACCTCGCGGTCGGCAACGCCGCGGCGCAGCCGCCCCGCGACGGCCGTGAGGTCGGCAGAGAGCCGCTGGCGCGCCGCCTCGTGGCCCGCGACCGCGTTGGCCAGCCGCTGGCGCAGCTCGGGAATGCCCTCGCCAGTCGCGACCGAGGTGGTCAGGACCTGGACGCCGGACACCCCGTCGGCCCGCAGCAGCCGGACCAGGTCCTCGCGGCACGCCTCGACGGCACGCCCCGCGAGCCGGTCGGTCTGGTTCAAGACGGCGACCATGACGGCGGAGTGGCCGGTTAGCTGTTGGACGTACTCGTCGTGGAGCAGCGCATCCGCATACTTCTGCGGGTCGGTGACCCACACGAAGACGTCGCAGAGCGCTAGGACGCGCTCCGCCTCGGCGCGGTGCGACATGACGCGCGAGTCGAAGTCGGGAAGGTCGAGGAGCACGAGCCCGTCCAGCGAGCCGACGGAGTCGACCGACTCTCCGAGTCCTTCCTCGGACGGGGCCGCCGACACTCCGTACCGTCGCGGCACGGCCAGCCAGTCGAGCAGCTCTCCGGCCGGGTCGTCACCCCATACGGCAGCGGACGGGGACGACGTCGTCGGTCGCGTGGCGCCGACTCTCGCCAGCTCTCGCCCCGCGAGCGCGTTGAACAATGAGGACTTGCCACTTC
This sequence comes from Lapillicoccus sp., assembly GCA_035535635.1. Classification (GTDB taxonomy): domain Bacteria; phylum Actinomycetota; class Actinomycetes; order Actinomycetales; family Dermatophilaceae; genus Lapillicoccus. Next base: position 6,662 of record DATLPT010000101.1, read on the forward strand.
CGGTAGCCCCGGCCAGGGCGATCACCGTGTGTTTGCCGGCCAGCGCGCTGCGCTCGCCGACCTTGGCGATGATCTGTCGTGCAACGGCGACGGTGGCGGGGTCGAGCTGGTCGCCCCCGGCCTCCAGCGCGGCGTCGAGCGCTTCGGCCCGGGCGCGGACCACGTCCTCGGTGGGCAGGGTCACCTTCGCCCGGCCCATGAGCAACGGACTCACCGGGCCGCCCTCACGGCAGCCGCCGCCGCGCCGAGAGTGCGTGCCTGGTCGACGCGGAGGTCGACCTCGTCGAGAACCGCGGTGAACCGCTCACGCTCACGGTGGAACGCCGCTTCGGTGCGGTCGAGCAGGGCCTCGTGGGCCTTCGCGGCCATCGAGCGTACCGCCTGGTCGCCGAAAATCGCCTCCAGCAGCTTCTGCCCGAGGATGGCGGTGCCTCCGGCGATGCCGACCTCGGCTCCGGTGAGGCCTCCGGTGTAGGCGAACGTCACCAGTATGAGCACGGTGCCCACGGCGTTGACGCCGTATGCGGTGACCTTCGCCGTCGTCCGGCGGTCGCGACCCTCGTTGCGAACGAGGTCGAGCACGTCGCCCTGCCAGTCGTGCACGAGGGACGTGACCGAGCGGTCGAACTCCGGCGACACCCGGGTCAGGTCGGGATGCGCCTGCAGCAGGGAGGATCCGCCCGCGAGCGCGCGCCAGGACCGCGACGTGGTGATCGCGGCGCCCTGGCCCTCTGCCCGGATCAGCTCGGCGACGCCGCTGTGCAGGGCTTCGTCCAGGTGCGCGGACGGCGCCGGCTCGCCCCTCACCGCAGCCACGATGCGGTCGCGGACCCGGGCCACGGTCGACTCCACCTGCCGGAAGAACTCCCCCGTCCCGACGAACTCCTGCCACCGCGCGAGAACCTCGCCGCGCAGCAGCGAGCCGTCGGTCATCCCGGTCTCGACTCCGGCAATGGCCTCCGCGTACGCCGACCGCACGGCCTTCTCCAGGGCGCTTCGGGCGGTGACCTGTGCGGCGGAAGCGTCGACCAGGCCCTGGATACGCGGGCCGAGCGAGTCGAGCGCGCCGGTCAGCGTCTGACGGACGACAAGCGCTCGGGCCCTAGCGTCTTTCGCCAGGGCGGAGAGCCAAGAACTCAGTCTCGCGACCTCCTCCGGCCTGAGCTTCCCGTCCGGGTCGAGCTCGGACTCGGCGACGGTGAAGATGGGTGCCGTACCCAGGCCCTGCTCCTTGAGCATCGAGGCGAGGTGGTCACGGATGACGGGGATGGATGCCCTGGGCACTCGGTTGAGCACAACTGCGACGGCCGTCCCCCGCTCGGACGCCTGGCGTAGCAGCTCCCAGGGGACCGCGTCCGCATACCGTGCCGCCGTCGTGACGAAGAGCCACAGGTCGGCGGCACCGAGCAGCTGCCGGGCGAGCTCCCGGTTGCCGAGGACCACCGAGTCGATGTCGGGGGCGTCGAGGAGGGCCAGCCCTGGTGGCAACGCGGAGGAGGCCACCAGCTGCATGGTCGCCCGACCCTCGACCGCACTTCCACCGCTTGCGCGCGCGAGGTCGGGCAGGATGCGGGCGGGGGTGAACCAGCGCTCGTCGTCGGGGTGGTGGACGAGGACCGGCGACCGCGTGGTCGGGCGCAGTACGCCGGGCGCGCTCACGACCGAGCCGACGACGGAGTTGACCAGGGTCGACTTGCCCGATCCCGTCGAGCCGCCCACCACCGCCAGCAGCGGCGCGTCCAGAGACGCCAGCCGGGGCAGGATGTAGTCGTCTAGTTGCCGCAGCAGCTCCCGTCGACCGCTGTTCGCAGCCGGGACGCCGGGCAGGTCGAACGGCAGTCGTGTGCTGCCCACCTCGTCGCGCAGGGACGTCACGGCCGGCAGGAGGTCCTGCGTCGCCGGCGCGGCGGTCACGGTCACGCCCGAATCCTCTCCCGGGACACGCCCGCCTTCAAAAACGCGCCCCCGGGCACTGCAACACCTTCACCGACCGGCAGTGTTCGTGCCCCCGTCGCCGCTCTCACTGTCGTTCGAGACGGCTGTTCACTTCTGCCGGTGGCACGGCGCCTCACTCCGTTCGGCTTCGTGCCCCCGGCAGGACTCGAACCTGCAACCTGCGGATTAGAAGGCCGCTGCACTATCCGTTGTGCTACGAGGGCCGTGGGCGTGAAGCTGTCGATGGTGTCCACGGCCGGAGCCCAGGACCGAGGACAGTGTAGGTGTCGGCGCGGGTGACGAGCGCGTCGAGGGCTGGGCCGAAGGGTCAGTATGCAAGGTGCCCGACGAACGCGCGCCGGTTCGCCACGATCGCCTCCAACAGCATGCGTTCGTGCGCCCCGGCATCGCGCTCCGCGCTGCCTCGAACCATGCGAGCTCGAAGCAGCGCCAGGTCGCTGGCGCCGTCCTGGAAAGCCCGCATTGACGCCTCGGCGGCCTTACCGCCCTGTTGGCTGGCCCAGACCCGGGCCTGTCTTCGCGCGGGAAGCGACGAGAGCATGGCCACCTCTTGATGACTCAACCACCCGGCGTCGGCGTACTGGCTCAGATAGGTGCGGATGAGCCGGCCCTCGCGGTACCGCAGCCCCACGATGAGCGCGACGAAGCAGACGAACAGGGGGATCTGGAACAGGACGTACGCCCCGATCAGGTGCCCGGTCGCGGCGGACAGGTTCCAGATGCCGTGAAAGAGCGCGGCGAGGAGGTAGCCGGCGAGACCGACGAGGACTCGGCTCCACAGCGACCGCATCACGGCGACGGCGAGGCCGAGCCCGATACCGGTGAACGCCGTAAAGAGCGGATGGGCGAACGGGCCCATGATGCAGCGGAGGATGAAGAGCTCGGTCAGGCCTTGCTGGCCGTACTCCACGAACTCGCGCCCGAGGTAGAGGATGTTCTCGCTGAAGGCGAACCCGGCGCCGACCAGTCCCGCATACACGATGCCGTCGACCACCCCGTGGAACTCGCGCCGCCGCAGCAGCACGATGAGGAGCACCCCGAAACCCTTGAGGCCCTCCTCGATGAACGGGGCGCCGAGCACGGCCGTGAGGATGTCGGGGTCCTCCGCTCCAGCCAACCGCATGGCGATGGCGATGCCGGTGTTGAGGAAAAGCGCACCGGCCGGCGCGCAGATCGCGCCCCAGGCGAACGCGAGCACCAGGAGCCGGGTCGGTTCGGCCTCGTAGCGGTCCAGCCAGAGGAACGTCGGGACGACGACGAGCAGCGGAAGGGCGGCGAACAGCGCGGCGAGCAGGGTGACCTGGACGCCCAGCCCCGTCTCCAACTCGACCGCCAGGACGGCGGCGCTGAGCAGGAACCCGGTCGCGACGAGGCCACCGATGACGACGTTGCGCAGACGAGGGCGGGAAGTGGGATTGCGCGCTGGTGCGTATGCGGGAAGGGCCGAACCCGGCGACCCACCCGAACCGGACGGGGTCGGCGCACCGGAGGCC
>DATLPT010000102.1:0-13943 GCA_035535635.1 Lapillicoccus sp.
TTACCTCACCAACAAGCTGATAGGCCGCGAGTCCATCCCAGACCGAAGAACTTTCCACGCGATAGAGATGCCTCTTCGCGTCGTATCCGGTATTAGCTCCGGTTTCCCGGGGTTATCCCAGAGTCTGGGGCAGGTTACTCACGTGTTACTCACCCGTTCGCCACTGATCACCCGGAGCAAGCTCCGAGGTCACCGTTCGACTTGCATGTGTTAAGCACGCCGCCAGCGTTCGTCCTGAGCCAGGATCAAACTCTCCGTTGATGTTTAGCTCCGACCGGTCGAGACCGGCGGAAACTAGACCCGTGAAGGGTTGAACTCCTGGCTGAGCAAGAACAACTTGCGTTATTCGTTGTCAACCAAAGGATTTTCGTTCGAGGTTTCACTCGCCGGGCCGGACGGCTCAGCTCGTGACGCCCCTCGAGACGAGGTTATTGGCATCGATTTTTGGCACGCTGTTGAGTTCTCAAGGTTCGGACGCGCACCGAGTTCCAGTCCAGCGGACCAGGCGTCGGGGCAACCCTTCAAATTTACCCGCCTGCTTCTTGGGCGTCAAATCCGTGAACCGCTCGACCAGATGGTCTCTCGGCGGTCGGATCCGAGCGCGCATGGCTCTCGGCGGGAGGATCAGTCTACCAGGCATCGGGACCGGCTCCGACCGCCCCTGGACGGCTCCAGGTTGGGCTCGGACGGCCACGACAGCGAGGTTCGCGGTGGTCATCAACGCGCGGGACCGGCCTGCTTCGGGGGCGACGCGCGAGGCGTCGACTCCGGTGGTGTCCGTTCCTCCCTGACGGGCTGACTGAGAGACAGTAGACACGGCCCGCGGCTGGGCACAACTAACTGACATCCGGGCGTGTCGCTGGACTCCCAAGAGCACAACGGCCAGGGCCGCGGCGCTATTCCCCCGCTCGCTAGCCGGCGAGCCGAGCGGCGGCCAGTGACTTGCGCCCCCGACGCAGCAGGGCGACGCGCCCGTGCAGGAAGTCGTCCGCGTCGAGCACGCGCTCCGGGTCGGCCACCCTGGTGTTGTTGACCGACGCTCCGCCCTCGCCGATCGCCCGCCGAGCGGCGTTCCGGGAGTCGACGAGCCCCACGGCGACGAGCGCGTCGACCACGCTGGTACCGGCCGCGACTGTCGCGCCCGGCAGCTCCTCGGTGGCGTCGACGAGGGTGCCCTCGTCCAGCGCCTCGAGGTCGCCATTCCCGAACAGTGCCTCGGACGCCGCCTGCACCGCCGCCGAGGCCGCGGCCCCGTGCACCAGTGTCGTGACGTCGGCGGCCAGCGCCCGCTGCGCGGCCCGGCGGAAAGGCTCCTCGCGCACCTGCCGCTCGAGCTCGGCGATCTCGCTCGCGCTGCGGTCGGTGAAGAACTTGAGCAGCTTGACGACCGATGCGTCCTCGACGTTGACGAAGTACTGGTAGAAGGCATACGGGCTGGTCATGTCCGCCGACATCCAGATGGCGTTGCCCTCGGACTTGCCGTACTTCACTCCCGCGGCGTCGGTGATGAGGGGCGTCACCAGAGCGTGGACGGTCGCACCCTCCGCCTTGTGGACCAGGTCGACGCCCGCGGTGATGTTGCCCCATTGGTCGGACCCGCCGGTCTGCAGGGTGCACCCGTGGACGCGGTACAGCTCGAGGTAGTCGAGGGCCTGCAGCAGCTGGTAGCTGAACTCCGTGTAGGAGATCCCCTCCTGGCTGGCCAGGCGCTGCGCGATGGCTTCCTTGCGGATCAGCTGGTTGACCCGGAAGTGCTTGCCGATGTCCCGCAGGAAGTCGATGGCCGACATGGGGGCCGTCCAGTCGAGGTTGTCGACGAGCAGGGCGGCGTTCGGCCCGTCGAACTCCAGGAACGGACGGACGAGCTCCTTCAGCCGGGCCACGTTCGCCGCCGTCTGCTCCTTGGTCTTGAGGACCCGTTCCGCCGTGGGCCGGGGGTCTCCGATGAGCCCGGTCGACCCGCCGACCAGGCAGATGACCCGGTGGCCGGCCCGCTGGAACCGTCGGAGGACTACCAGCTGGACGAGGTTGCCGAAGTGGAGCGACGGCGCGGTCGGGTCGAAGCCGCAGTAGAGCGTGATCGGCCCGTCGGAGAGTGCCCTGCGCAGCGCGGTCTCGTCGGTGGACAGCTCCACCGACCCACGCCAGGTCAGCTCGTCCAACACATCGCGTCCGATGTCGTCCACAGCGGGACAGCCTGCCCTACCGCGGCGCTCGTCGAACACGGGGTTTCGCCGGCCGGTACGCGGAGACGGTCGGCTCGCCGTCGAGCCAGAACCGCCAGGGGTATGCGTCGACGTCGCCTCCCGCGCCGGCGACTCCGACGCGGGGTCCGGTGCGCACACGTTCCTTGTCGTACAGGCCGGCCGCGGCCCGCACCACTAGGTCGGACCGCCGCCCCTCCGGGGCGACCGGCGGCACGCAGAAGTCGAGCCCGGAGTCGGCCCCGGTCAGGCCCAGCGTGGCGGCCAGCCGGGCGGGCCCCCGGCACCAGTCGCGCGGTGCCACTCCGGGACGGCGTGACGCCACCATCTCGTGACCGGCGACGACCTCACCGGCTCTGATCAGCACGGCCGACGCCGCGCCCACCGGTCCTGTCACGAGGTTGAGGCACCAGTGCATCCCGTAGGTGAAGTACACGTAGGTAAAGCCGGCCGGCCCGAACATCGGCTCGGTCCGCGGCGTCCGCCCCCGGTAGGCGTGGGAGCCCGGGTCGTGGAGGTACCCCGCATACGCCTCGACCTCGGTGAGCCGCACCGTGACGGATCCCCGGGAGATCGTGCTGTCCAGGAGCGCCGGGGCGACCTGGAGGACCTCGCGGGCGAAGAACGACCGCGACAGCCGTCGGGGCACGGCGTCAGCCGAGCGGCGTCGCGAACACGCGCGCCGCCGCGACCGTCTCCCGCATCCGCTCCAGCTGCTCTCGGACGCGGACCGGTGCGGTTCCGCCGCGCCCGTCCCGGGACGCCAAGGACCCCTCGACCGACAGCACGTCACGGACGCGCGGCGTGAGCACCGGGTCGATCGCGGCGAGGTCCTCGTCGGTGAGGTCCCAGAGCTCGATGCCCTGCGCCTCGCAGGTCCGGACGCAGGCGCCCGCGACCTCGTGCGCGACCCGGAACGGGACCCCCTGGCGCACCAGCCACTCGGCGATGTCGGTGGCCAGCGCGAAGCCCTGCGGCGCCAGCGACTCCAGCCGCTCCCGATCGAACCGCAGCGTGGCGACCATCCCGGCGAACGCCGGCAGCAGGACCTCGAGGGTGTCGACCGCGTCGAAGACCGGCTCCTTGTCCTCCTGCAGGTCCCGGTTGTACGCCAGCGGCATTCCCTTGAGCGTCGTCAGCAGCCCGGCCAGGTCGCCGACCAACCGGCCCGCCTTGCCGCGCGCCAGCTCGGCGACGTCGGGGTTCTTCTTCTGGGGCATGATGCTCGATCCGGTGGAGAAGGCGTCGTCGAGGGTGACGTAGGAGAACTCCTTGGTGGCCCACAGGACCACTTCCTCGGCGATCCGTGACAGGTCGACCGCAGTCATCGCGGCGACGAACGCGAACTCCGCTGCGAAGTCGCGGCTCGCCGTGCCGTCGATGGAGTTCTCGACCGCCATGGAGAAGCCGAGGTCGCGGGCCACCGCGTCGGGGTCCAGGCCGAGCGAGCTGCCGGCCAGGGCGCCGGAGCCGTAGGCCGAGACGTCGGCCCGCCGGTCCCAGTCGCGCAGCCGGTCGACGTCGCGCAGCAGCGTCCACGCGTGGGCGAGCAGGTGGTGGGCGAGGAGCACCGGCTGCGCGTGCTGGAGGTGCGTCCGCCCGGGCATCGCCACGCCGGCGTGCCGGGCCGCCTGCTCGACCAGGGCGTCGACGACGTCGAGGACCAGGCCTGCGACCGTCCGGGCTTCGTGGCGCAGATACCGCCGCAACAGCGTGACCACCTGGTCGTTGCGGGACCGGCCGGCTCGCAGCCGGCCACCGACGTCTGCCCCCGCTCGCTCGAGAAGGCCGCGCTCCAGCGCGGTGTGGACGTCCTCGTCGGAAGGGTTCGGACGGAACTCGCCGCTCGCCACGTCGGCGTCCAGCCGGTCCAGTGCGTCCAGCATCGCCTCCAGCGTCTCGTCGTCGAGCAAACCCGCCGCATGGAGCACCCGGGCATGCGCCCGGGAGCCGGCGATGTCGTGATGCGCCAACCGCCAGTCGACGTGGGTGCTGCGCGACAGCTCGGCGAGCGCGTCGGCTTGGCCGCCGGCGAACCGGGCACCCCACAGGCTGACGCGGCCGTCCTGGGCCGGTTCGGAGACCGTCATGCGCCCGCGCTCCGGGACGACTCCAGCTGACTCAGTAACCCGCGGGCCGCGGACGGCGTGGTGCCGATGACCAGGATGGTGTCGTCACCGGCGATGGTTCCGAGGACGTCTGCGAGGTGCGCCTGGTCGATGCACGAGGCGAGGTAGTTGGCGGCACCGGGCGGCGTGCGGAGGATGACCTGGTTGCCGGCGCGTCGCGCGCTCACCAACAGCTCGTCGGCGGCCCGGTGCAGGCGGACGGGGAGCGCCTCGGACCCACCGTCGGAGGCGACCCGGCCGCCGGGGTCCGGCAACGCATACACGAGCTGTCGTCCCTTGCGGACCTTGACCGCGCCGACCTCGACGAGGTCTCGCGAGAGCGTCGCCTGGGTGACCTCGACGCCGTCGCGCGAGAGCAAGGAGAGCAGCTCGCCTTGCGACCGCACGTCGTGCGAGCGCAGCAGGTCCACGACGCGGGTCTGGCGGGCGGTGCGGCCGGTCATGCCGGCACCGCCTCGTCGAGGATCCCCGGCAGGGCGTCGAGGAAGGTGTCGGCCTGGGCCTGGGTGAGGATCAGCGGCGGCGCGAGCCGGATCGCGTCCGGCCCGACCGCGTTGACGAGGAACCCGGCTTCGCGCGCACGCGCCATAGCCGACGCGGCGACCGGCTCGTTCAGCGTGATCGCGATGAGCAGGCCACGCCCGCGAACACCGGTGACCCGCGGATGACCCAACCCGACGACACGCTCCTGGAGGTATGCGCCGAGCTCGCTCGCGTTGACCAGCAGACCGTCCGACTCGATCGTCCGCACTACCGCAAGGCCGGCCGCGCACGCGAGCGGGTTGCCGCCGAACGTCGACCCGTGCTGGCCGCCGGTGAGCAGGCCGGTGACCTCAGGGCCGTAGGTGACCAGCGCACCGATCGGCACTCCCCCGGCCAGCCCCTTGGCGAGGGTGACGGCGTCCGGCACGACGTCAGTCACGTGGTGGGCCAGCCAGTGGCCGGTGCGGCCCATGCCGGACTGCACCTCGTCGAGGACAAGGAGCGCGCCGGCGTCGTGGGTGAGGTCGCGGGCCAGCCGCAGGTAGGCGTCGGAGGCAGCCACGACGCCGGCCTCCCCCTGGATGGGCTCGAGGACGACGGCGGCCAGGTCGGTGCCAGCCTCGGCGACCGCGGCTCGGAGCGCGTCCTCGTCGTTGAAGGGGACGTGGCCGACTCCGGGCATCAGCGGCTCGAACGGAGCGCGGTACGCCTCCTTCCACGTCAGCGCGAGGGCACCGGTGGTGCGGCCGTGGAACGCGTTCTGGGCGGCGAGAATCCGGGTCCGTCCGGTGCGCCGGGTGAGCTTCACCGCGGCCTCCAGCGCCTCGGCGCCGGAGTTGGCGAAGAACACCCCCGAGCCGGCGGGCGCCCGGCATACCTGCAGGAGCTTCTCGGCGAGCTCGACCTGCGGTTCGGACGTGAAGAAGTTGGAGATGTGGACGACCTGGCTGGCCTGCTTGGTGATCGCCTCGAGCAGGGCCGGGTGGCAATGGCCCAGGGTGTTGACGGCGATGCCGCCGAGGAGGTCGAGGTAGCGCTTGCCGTCGACGTCGACGACGTAGCAGCCGTCGCCGTGCGAGAGGACCGTCTGCGGTACCCCGAACACGGGGATGAGCGCGGCCTGGTAGCGGTCGAGGATCTGCTGGCTGTGGGTCATGCCCTCACCACCCCCTTCGGGTCGGGGACGACCATGGTGCCGATGCCCTCGTCGGTGAACACCTCGAGGAGGAGCGAGTGCGGCTTGCGGCCGTCGATGACGTGCGCTTGGGACACGCCCTGCTGCACCGCGCGGATGCAGGCCTCGAGCTTGGGAACCATGCCGGCGTCGACCCTGCCGAGCAGGTCCTTGGCGTCCATGAGGGTCAGGTAGGACAGGAGCGATTCGGGATCGGGCCAGTTCCCGTAGATGCCCTCGACGTCGGTGAGGACGACCAGCTTGTGCGCGTCGAGCGCGACGGCGAGAGCGGCCGCGGCGGTGTCGGCGTTGACATTCAGGACCTGGCCGTCGGCGTCGAGGTCTGGGGCCACGGTGGAGACGACCGGTATGCGGCCGGCGTCGAGGATGTCCATGACCGCCGAAGGGTTCACGCTCTCCACATCGCCGACGAGACCGAGGTCGAGGTGACTGCCGTCGTCGGCCACGCCGGCTCTCTTGCGGGCGCCGAACAGGGCGGCGTCCTCGCCGGAGAGGCCGACGGCGAGCGGCCCGTGCTGGTTGAGCAGGCCGACGAGCTCGCGGCCGACCTGGCCGGTGAGGACCATCCGCACGACCTCCATGACCTCGGGCGTCGTGACCCGCAGGCCGCCGCGGAACTCGCTGCGAAGTCCGAGCCGGCCGAGCATCGACGCGATCTGGGGACCGCCGCCGTGCACGACGACGGGGCGCAGACCCGCATACCGGAGGAACGCGACGTCCTGCGCGAAGGCGAGCTTGAGGGTGTCGTCGACCATGGCGTTGCCGCCGTACTTGACGACGACGAGCGCTCCGCGGAAGCGCTCCAGCCAAGGCAGCGCCTCCACGAGGGTCTGCGCCTTGGCGGCGGCGACCCGGAGGGCGGCGGCGTCGATGACGCCTCTGACAGTGCTGGAGGCGGTCATGTGCTGTAGGCCGAGTTCTCGTGGACGTAGTCGTGAGTGAGGTCGTTGGTCCACACGGTCGCGACCTCCGGGCCCGCGTGGAGGTCGACGAGGACGTGGACCTCGCGGCCGGAGAGGTCGACCAGCGATCGGTCCTCGCCGACGCCGCCGGCCCGGCAGACCTGGACGCCGTTCATGGCGACGTCCAGGGCGTCCGGGTCGAACGCAGCCCGCGTGGTGCCGACGGCCGCGAGGACGCGGCCCCAGTTCGGGTCGGCGCCGAAGATGGCGCATTTGAACAGGTTGTTCCGGGCGACGGACCGGCCGACCTCGAGGGCGTCGTCGACCGACGCGGCGCCGCGGACCTCGATGGCGATGTCGTGGGCCGCACCTTCGGCGTCCGCGACCAGCTGGTGGGCGAGGTCGGCGCACACTGCGGTGACCGCCTGCGTGAGGACCGGGGCTTCGACGGCGATCCCCGAGGCACCGGAGGACATGAGGAGCACGGTGTCGTTCGTCGACTGGCAGCCGTCGGAGTCGACCCGGTCGAAGGTCGTCAAGGTCGCTGAGCGGAGCGCCTCGTCCAGCGTGGTCACGTCGGTGGCGGCGTCGGTCACGAGGACAACGAGCATCGTCGCGAGCGAAGGCGCCAGCATCCCGGCGCCCTTGGCCATTCCCCACACCGACCAGCCGTCGCCGGTGTGCGCGGCGGTCTTGGCGTGGGTGTCGGTCGTCAGGATCGCCTCGGCGGCGGCGTGACCAGTGACCTCGAGCGCCGCCGCGGCCGGGCCCACGGCGGCGAGGACCTTGTCCATCGGCAGCAGCTCGCCGATCAGGCCGGTCGAGCAGACGATGACGTCGGCGGCGGAGACGCCGAGGGTGCTTGCCACTTCCTCGGCCGTGCGGTGGCTGTCCTGGAAGCCCTGGTGGCCGGTGCAGGCGTTGGCGCCGCCGGAGTTGAGAACTACCGCGTCGACCCGACCGTCGGAGACGACCCGCCGCGACCACACGACCGGCGCCGCGACCACGCGGTTGCTGGTGAACACCGCGGCCGCGTGGTGGTCGGGCCCGTCGTTGACGACAAGCGCGAGGTCGGACTTGCCGCTGGGCTTGAGCCCGGCCGTCACACCGGCCGTGCGGAATCCCGCGGGAAGGCTGCTCGGTATCTCGGTCACGGGGCCACACCTGCGACCGGGAGGCCGGCGGTTTCGGGAAGGCCGAGGGCGAGGTTGGCGCACTGGATGGCCCCGCCGGCGGTGCCCTTGGTGAGGTTGTCGAGCGCCGCGACGACGACCGCCCGGCCGACCGACTCATCGAGGGTGAGCTGCACCTGGGCGACGTTGGCCCCGAGGACATCGGCCGTGCGCGGCCACTGCCCTTGAGGAAGCAGGTGGACGAACGGCTCGCCGCCGTAGGCGTCCTCCCACGCCGCGCGCAGCCCTTCGGCGGTCGTGCCTGCCGTGACCCGAGCGGTGCACGTCGCGAGGATCCCGCGGGCCATCGGGGCAAGCGTCGGGGTGAACGAGAGCGTCACCGGCTCGCCGGCGGCCAGAGCGAGGTTCTGCGCGATCTCGGGGGTATGCCGGTGGCCGCCGCCCACCCCGTACGGAGACATCGAACCCATCACCTCCGAGCCGAGCAGGTGCGGCTTGAGGCCCTTGCCCGCCCCGGACGTCCCGCTGGCGGCGACGATGACGACGTCGTTCGGTTCGAGCAGCCCGGCCGCGAAGCCGGGCGCGAGAGCCAAGGAGCACGCAGTCGGATAGCAGCCGGGAACGGCGATCCGGATGGCCCCCTTCAGCTCGTCGCGCACCGACCCGCCGCGGATCGGCAGCTCGGGCAACCCGTAGGGCCAGGTGCCGGCGTGCTGGCTGCCGTAGAACGCGTGCCATGCCTCGGCGTCGGACAGGCGGTAGTCGGCACCGCAGTCGACGACCACGACGTCCTCGGGCAGCGAGACCGCCAACGCAGCCGACGCGCCGTGCGGCAGGGCGAGGAAGACGACGTCGTGGCCGCGGAGGCTCGCCGCAGTTGTGGGTTCGAGGACCAGGTCGCCTGCTGCGGCCAGATGCGGGTGCACCTCCGCGAGCCGCCTCCCCGCCTGGGAGTCGGCGGCGACGGTTCGCAGATGGATGTCCGGGTGGCCCAGCAGGAGCCGGACGATCTCACCGCCGGCGTATCCACTGGCGCCGGCGACTGCCGCGGTGACCATGCTGCATGACTATACACACGATGCATACTGGCGCCGTCTCGGCCGGTCAGGTGCGCTGGACCGCTCCCACGGCGCTCCCGGCGGCCGCCACGGCCGCGTCGCGGAACTCGTTGACCTCCTCGGTGGTCAGCGTCCGGTCGGGCGCCCGGAACGTGAGCCGGTACGCGAGTGAGGTGTTGCCGTCTCCGACCTGCTCACCGGCATATACGTCGAACAGCGAGACCTCCTCGAGGAAGTCGCCGGCTCCGGCCCGCAGCGACCGCTCGACCTCGGCGGCCGTCACCGTGTCGGCGACGACGAGCGCGACGTCGGTGAGGGCGGCCGGGAAGGTCGAGATCTCGTGGTACCGCGTGGTCTTCTCGCTCGCCCGGGTCAGCACCTCGATGTCGAGCTCCAGGGCGACCGTGCGGGCCGGGAGGCCGAGGGCCGCGACCGTCTTCGGGTGCAGCTCACCGGCGTAGCCCACCACAGTGGTCGGGTCGTCGTGCAGCACGATCCGCGCGCACCGTCCGGGATGCCACGGTGCGTGGTCGGTCTCCGGCTCGACGTCGACCGCGACTGCCACCGCGCGGGCGACGGCGAGCGCCGACTCGACCGCGTCCTCCCACGACGCCGGTCGGCCGGGACCCCACCAGCCCGAGCGCTCCGCCTCTCCCGCCATGACCGCGGCCACGTGCCGGGGCTGCGGAGGTACGGCGGAGTAGATCGCGTCGACCGTCGCATCGTCCGGCCGGCGGTCGATACCGGGAACCGGAGCGGTGTGTGTGGCGCCGGCACCGGGCAGCGTGACCAGGCCGACCTCGAAGAGGCCGACGTCCTTGCGACCCCGAGAGACGTTGCGGCGCAACGCCTCGACCAGCGTCGACAAGACCGTCGTGCGCATCAGCGGCGCCTCGTCGGACAGCGGGTTGGCCACTCGCAGCGCGAACCGGCGCTCGTCGTCGGGGCCCAGTCCGAAGGCGTCGGCGACGCCCTCCCCGACGAACGGGTAGGTGAGCACCTCGACGAAACCTCGAGCCGCGAGCGCATTGGCCACGATCCGGCGGACCCGTTGGGCGTGGGTCAAGCCGCGACCGGACGGCGGCGTCCGCACGATCGACGGGATCTTCTCGTACCCGTCGATCCGGGCGACCTCTTCGGCGTAGTCGGGCCCGTCGACCAGGTCCGGCCGCCACGTCGGCGGCCGGACCTCGACGGTGTCGCCTCCACCGTCCTCGACCGCACATCCCTCTGCACGGAGGATTTCGACGACCCGCTGTCGCGGGTAGTCGACGCCGACCAGCCGGGCGGGCAGAGCGACGTCGAGCTGGTATGCGGCGCGCGGCTCCGTGTTGTCGACGTCGGTGACCGCCGGGTCCGCGGTCCCTCCGCCGTCCTCGACGAGCAGGTCGACGGCCAGCTGGGCGGCCGCTGGTGGCAGCGCCGGGTCGACGCCACGCTCGAACCGCTTCGACGCCTCGCTGACGAGCTTGTGGCGCCGCGACGAACGCGCCACGGTCACCGGGTCGAAGTGGGCCGCCTCGATCAGCACGTCCGTCGTCGTCGGGCCGACCTCACTTGTCGCACCGCCCATCACTCCCGCGATGCCGAGCGGGGCCTCGCCACCGTCGGTGATGAGGAGGTCCTCGGGGTCGAGCCGTCGCTCGACGTCGTCGAGCGTCGTCAGGGTCTCGCCCGGACGCGCGCGACGCACCTGGATCGACCCGCTGAGCGACGCGATGTCATAGGCGTGCAGAGGCTGCCCGAGCGCGAGCATGACGTAGTTGGTCACGTCGACGGCGAGCGAGATCGGCCGCATGCCCGCCTGGGTCAATCGGCGTTGCATCCACGCCGGCGACGGCCGGTTGGGGTCGATTCCCCGGACGATCCGCCCCACGAACCGGTCACACCCGGTCCGGCCGTCGATCGGGGTCGCGTCGGCGAGCCGGACCGCATACCCGTCGCTCGTCGCGACCGGCACGGGGAGCAAAGCGGGGTCGCGGTACCCGCCATCCGGCGAGCCCTGCGAGTGCCAGTACTCCCGCGCGAGGCCGCGCAGCGAGAAGCAGTACCCGCGGTCGGGGGTGACGTTGAGCTCGACGACCTGCTCACCGAGGCCCAGTAGGGCGATGGCGTCATCGCCGACCTGGACGCCGTCGAGCTGTTCGGGCGACAGCAGCCGGGTCAGGACGACGATCCCGGTGTGGTCGTGGCCGATGCCCAGCTCGTCCTCGGCGCAGATCATCCCGTTGGAGACGCGGCCGTAGGTCCGCCGCGCGGAGACCTCGAACCCGCCGGGCAGCTCCGCGCCGGGCAGGACCACGACGACGAGGTCACCGACCTCGAAGTTGACCGCCCCACAGACGATCTCCTGGTGCTTTCCCTCGGTCTCCATCTGCCCGTGCGTTCCGACGTCGACGACGCAGAACCGGATCGGCTTGCCGTTCTTCTGGACCTGCTCGTCGAAGGACAACACCCGGCCGACGACGAGCGGACCGGTGATGTCGCCACCGTGGATCGCCTCCTCCTCCAGGCCGACCGACACGAACGACGCGGCGACGTCGGCACCGGTAGCACCCGGCTCCAGGTCGGTGTACTCGCCCAGCCAGCTCAGCGGCACGCGCACGTCAGACCTCCATCCCGAACTGCTCGGAGAACCGGGCATCCCCTTCGACGATGTCGCGCATGTCGGTCACGCCGTGCCGGAGCAACAGGGCCCGCTCGATGCCGAGCCCGAACGCGAACCCCGTGTAGACATCCGGGTCGATCCCACAGGCCCGCAGCACCCGCTGGTTGACCATCCCCGAGCCGCCGAGCTCGATCCAGCCCGACCCGCCGCAGGTCCGGCACATCGGGTCGTCGCCGTGGCAGGCGAAGCAGACGAAGTCGGTCTCCATGCTCGGCTCCGTGAACGGGAAGTAGGACGCGCGGACGCGGGTCCGGGTGCCCTCCCCGAACATGATCGACACGAAGTGGTCGATCGCGCCGCGCAGATGGGCCATGGTCAGCCCTTTGTCGACGGCCAGGGCCTCGATCTGGTGGAAGACCGGGGTATGCGTGGCGTCCAGGTCGTCGGTCCGGAACACCTTGCCGGGGGAGACGACATAGATCGGCGGCGTGCGCTCGAGCATGGTGCGGATCTGCACCGGTGAGGTGTGGGTCCGGAGTACGAGGCCGCCGTCAGCCGGGTCGACGAAGAAGGTGTCCTGCATCTGCCGCGCCGGGTGGTCCTTGCCGAGGTTGAGCGCGTCGAAGTTCATCCACTCGGACTCGACCTCCGGCCCCTCGACGACCTCCCAACCCATGCCGACGAAAGCGTCCATCAGGCGCTCCTGCGTCAGCTCCAGCGGGTGTCGCGCTCCGGGCGGTCGACGGTGGACGGGCCGCGTGACGTCGACCGCCTCCTCGACGAGGATCCGCCGGTCGCGTTCCTCCTCGAGCTCGACCTGGCGGGCGGCGAGGGCCTGACCGAGCTGGGCCTGCGCGGCGCCGACGCGGCGGCCGGCGTCAGCCTTGGCGCTCGGCGGCAGGGCACCGATCTCGCGCCTTGCGAGCGCGATGGCGCCGCGGTCGACGTGCGCGATGCGGGCGGCCTTGAGCTCGTCCAGGGTCGTGGCGGCCGCGAAGGCCGCGGTCGCCTCTCGCACCGCGGCGTCCAGCGCCGCCGGGTCGAGGACGGCGACCTCGACGGGGTCGTACTGCGTGTTGGGTCCGGACATCCGTGTCGTTCCTCGGCTGGGGCTCTCGGGTGGCGCGGGCGCACAGCACACCGACGTCTCCACGAGCCTCCGGAGAGACCAGGATCGACGTCGGGCGCGCCCGAGTCTAGGTGCAGGGGTATGCGCCGTCGCCGGCTGCCCTCGGGCGGACACGCATACCTTCGTATGCGGGGGACACGACCTAGCGGACGGGTCCCAGGGCGCCCGAAGGCCCGATAAATCGACGGCGGGCACCGGTCATGGCTCCACCATGCCCAACGCCCCCCGAGGAGGCAACCGGCCTCCACGGAACGGCCCGACCACTGGGCGGGCTAGGCGAGGTGCTCGGGAGCGCCGGAGGGCAGCGTGAACCGGAAGTCGGCGCCTCCGGAGGGAGCCCGGCCCACGGTGATCCGGCCGCCGTGCGCCTCGACGAGGCCGCGGACGATGTAGAGGCCGAGGCCGCTGCTGCCGCGGCGGGTCCCGTGCCAGAACCGGTTGAAGACGAGCGGGAGGTGCTCGTCCGGCACTCCCTCGCCTTCGTCGGCCACCGACACGAGCACCGGGGGTTCCTCGCCGCTGCGCGCGCCACCGAGAGTTCCGTTGCCGTCCGGCTGGCCGTCCCGGGTGATGCCGACGGTGACGGTGCCGTCGCCGTGACGCACGGCGTTCTCGAGGAGGTTCGCGAGGATCTGGTTGACCCGGTCCGGATCGGCCCACACCTCTGGCAGGTCGGCGTCGGCGAGGACGGAGAACCGGCTACCCGGCAGTCCGCCGGCTCGCAGCCGTTCCACGTGCCGGTGGACCATGCCGGGGAGGTCGACCGGTTGAAGGCGGACGTCGAGCCGTCCGGCGTCGAGGCGGGAGACGTCGAGCAGCTCGGTGATGAGCCGCGACACGCGGTCGGCGTCGGTCTCCATCGTCTCGATCATGAACCGCTTCTGCTCGTCGGTGAACTTCTCCCAACCGCGCAGCAGGGTCGACGAGAAGCCCTTGACCGACGTCAGCGGCGACCGCAGCTCGTGGGCGATGGTCGAGATGAGCGCGGCGTGGTCCTGTTCGGCGCGCTGCCGGGCGGAGGCGTCGCGTAGCGACATCAGCACCCGCCGCACCGGGCCGCGGGGTTCGGTCCGCAGGTACTTGGCCGTGATGAGCAGCTCGA
>DATLPT010000103.1:0-5982 GCA_035535635.1 Lapillicoccus sp.
CTCGCGGCCGGTACTCGTCGGCGGTCAGGCACTCGGCCACGCGGTCGTAGATCTCGTCGGCCGACTCGGCGCTGGGCCGCTTCGCCACACCGAAGATGCCGCTGAGCACGCTCTCCATCCAGAACCGGCTCGGCGTTCCCCTGAACAGCGCCCAGTGCTCGCAGAACGTCCGCCAGGCCGCCCGGCTCTCGGACTCGTCGAGGAGTCGGTTGCCGACGCCGAGCTCGGCGAGCGGGACGCCCCCGGCGTGGAGCAGGCGGAAGATGTAGTGGTCCGGGGAGATGAGCAGCGTCGTCGGGTCGGAGAAGGGAACGTTGTCCGCGAGCCACTCGACCGGGACGTGGCCGTGCGGCGAGATTATCGGGAGGTCACGCACCTGCTGGTAGAGGCGCCGGGCCAGGTCGCGCACCGCCGGGTCCGTGGGCAGGAGCCGGTCGTCGTGCGGGTGCAGACCGGGGAGCTCGGGCATGCCAGTCATGCTCGCGGCGCGCGGAAGACGGTCGCCACCAGTTGCCACTAGTTGCCGTGACCTCTTGCCTGCCCGACCGTCGCAGTTCAGAGTGAGGCGATGAGCAGCACGCTGATCTCGCAGGCGGCGTCGATCGGCGACGCCGACGACGTCCTCTCCCCCGACCGGGTGTCGGCGTTCGTCCGCGAGCAGCTCAACGCATACCCGGTCGACGGTCGCAGCGTCTGCATCCTCGTCCCCGACGGCACCCGGACCTGCCCACTTCCGTTGCTGCTACAGGCGGTTCATTCGTCGTTGGCCGGCCGCGCGACGCGCATGACGGTCCTCGTCGCCCTCGGCACGCATGCGGCAATGAGCGAGGAGGCGCTCGCCGCTCATCTCGGCTACGACGAGAGGGGCCTCGAGGCCACCTATCCGGGCATGACCGTCCTCAACCACGAGTGGTGGAATCCGGAGACGTTCGCGGACCTCGGGACCATCCCGGCGGCGCGGATCCGAGACCTGTCGGAGGGACGGCTCGACGTCGACGTACCGGTGCACCTCAACCGGGCGGTCGTCGAGCACGACATCGCCCTGGTCGTCGGACCGGTGCTACCGCACGAAGTAGTGGGCATCTCGGGGGGCAACAAGTACTTCTTCCCCGGCGTCGCGGGCCAGGACATCATCGACATCTCCCACTGGCTGGGTGCGCTGATCACGTCGGCCGAGATCATCGGGACGACCGCGCAGACGCCGGTGCGCGCGCTGATCGACGAAGGGGCCTCGCTGATCCCGGCCGACCGAATCGCGTTCTGCGTCGTCGGCGCGGCCGAGAGCGACCACGGGTCGCCGGCCCTGCACTCGGTCTCGTTCGGGGACACCATCTCCTCCTGGACGGCAGCCGCGCAGATCTGCGCGGAGAGCCACGTGACCTATCTGGACGCGCCGGTTCCGCGAGTGCTGTCACTCGTGCCCGCGATGTACGCCGACATCTGGACGGGCGCCAAGGGCTTCTACAAGCTCGAGCCGGTCGTCGCGGACGGCGGTGAGGTCATCCTGTATGCGCCGCACATCACCCAGATCTCGGCGATGCACCCCGAGATCGCGGAGATCGGCTACCACTGCCGCGACTACTTCGTGAAGCAGTGGGACCGGTTCAAGCACCTGCACTGGGGCGTCCTCGCGCATTCGACGCACCTGCGCGGCGCCGGGACGTACGACGCCTCGACCGGTGAGGAGCGACTGAGAGTGCAGGTCACCTTGGCCACGGGCATACCGGAGCAGGTATGCCGGGAGGCGAACCTCGGCTACCTCGACCCCGACACCGTCGAGGTCGCCGCCTTCGTCGCCGACCCGGAGACCTTGGTCGTTCCCAACGCCGGCGAGGTACTCTTCCGTCTGCGCTGACCGGTCGAGCCGCGGACGAGCAGCTTGACCGGGAGGACGATCGGCTCACGGCTCGGAGTCGCACCGCCGACGGCGGCGATGAGGTTCTTGACACCCGTGATGCCCATGGCTCGCAACGGGGCCGCCACCGTGGTCAGCTCTGGCTCGACGATCTCCGAGAGGACGACGTTGTCGAAGCCGATGACGCTGACGTCGACGGGTACTCGGACACCGGCCCGGCGCATCCCCTTGATGACGCCGATGGCCATGACGTCGTTGTAGGCGATGACCGCAGTCGGGTCGTGCGAGAGGACGTCGGCGGCGGTGTCGAAGCCGGCGTGCACGGTCGGGACGTTGCAGGGGCCGACCCGGCGCACCTTCAGCTCCAGCTCGTGACCAGCCTCCATGAGCGCGACCCACCGCATGCCGTCAGCCCAGCTGGATTCCGGTCCCGCGACGTAGGTGACCGACTGGTGGCCGAGCTCGGCGAGGTGCTCGACGGCCCGACGCATACCCCTCGCGTTGTCGGTGATGACGCACGGGACCTCCGGTACGCGCCGGTTGAGCATGACCATCGGCTTCTGCTTGGCCAGCATCCGGATCGCGCTGTCCGACATCCGGGAGCTGGCCAGGAGGACGCCGTCGACCGCGCTGAGCTCGCGTTCGGTCCAGTCGCGCTCGAGCTGGGCGTCCTCCTGGGTGTGGGAGAGCAGGATCGTGTAGCCGGACTCCCCCGCCGCCGCGTGGGCGCCACGGATGATCTCCGAGTAGAACGGGTTGGTGATGTCGGTGACGACGACGGCGAGGCTGCGAGTGCGCTGTCCGGTGAGTCCCGGCAGGACCTCGGTGCGGTAGCCGACGTCTCGTGCCGCGACGAAGATGCGCTCCGCCGTGCGCGCGTTGACCCGTCCTGGGCGGGAGAACGCCCGGGAGACCGTGGAGGGGGCTACTCCAGCCGCCTTCGCGACGTCGTAGATCGACGGGCCGCGCTGCACTCTCTGCACGCTAGGTGCCGGGCAACGCCTTGGCAACGCCGCTACTGACTCGCTTCGGTCACGACTCGACGGGGTCGTCGCGCGCTACTCGCAACCGATCCCGTCGTTGTCGCTGTCGAGGCCGTAGACGTCCGTGCCGACGACCTGGACCGGACCACGGACGTATGCGGGTCCGTTACCGCTTCCGCCCGCGCAGTCGACGTCGCTGGCGATGGGGACGCAGGCGCCGCTGTAGTTGGGGTCGCACTTGGCACTGCTGGCGGCGGTCGTCGATGCCGGCTTCGGGGTGGATGCCGCCGTCGGCGCCCTCGTTCCGACGGCGGTCACCTCGGTTACCGGCGCCCGAGTGACCTGCTCGCCCGAGAGGGTGCGGCTGACCTCGACGCCGCTCTTGGTCCGGACCAGCCACGTCATCGTCTTGCTGCCGTCCCGCCCCGCGGTGCGCACCACCGTCTTGCCCTTCGCGAGCGCTCCGTCGTCGAGGGTCTGCTTGGCGAACGGGATCGCCACGACCTCGGTGACCGTGGTGGTGACGTCGGACTCGGTCGACGGCGTTGGCGTCGGCGTGGACGTCGTCGTGACCGACGGGCTCGTAGACGTCCGGGTCGGGCTGACCGTCGTGGACCCCACCGAGGGCTGCGGCACGGGAGCGTCATCCGGCGAGGCGCGCCCGGCTGAGCCGAACATGAGGGCCAGCGCGAGGGCTCCGATCCCCACGGTCGTCACCACGGCGAACGTTCGCGCCCCGGCCTTGCCGGTCCGCCGCCCGGTCGTCTGACCCGCATACCGTCTCGTCACGTTGCCCCTCTCGCGAGCGAAGCGTCTGGGCGACCGGTCCGCCCTGCTACGGACCGGTCTGGCGAGTGAGCCTGCCGCGTGCGGCGTCGAGGCGTCGGGCAAAACCGGGGCATTCGGCGCCAAACCAGCCGAACGGTCACCGCTTGAGAGTCGGATGGCCCATCGAGGCGAACGTGTGGGGTCTGCCCCACCCGGGCGTCCGCGCTGCGGGGCACCTCGTCGTCCGCGGAGGGGCCGGCCGGCGGACGCCGGCGCAGCCCGTCGGCCAGCAGGCTGAAACCAGCCACAACGACCGGCTCGTAGAACTCGTAGAACTCGTAGAACAGGAGAACAACCCATGAAGCGTCCACTCATCCGCACCACCGCCGTCGCCGCCACCCTCGCCCTCGGTGGCCTGGCGCTCACCGCCACGACCGCCGGGGCCAGCCAGACCAGCGCGACCACGACCACGACCACCGGCGCCACGACGGACGACATGTCCGCGCAGTCCGTCGTCGGCTATTACGACGTCGTTAACGCCACGAGCCAGGACCTCACCGTCGTCGCCGTGCACCACGGCGACTTCGAGGGCCGCCCGGTCGAGGGCACCGTCATCGCCCCGGGGCAGAAGCTCCACTTCGGCGTCATCATGTATGTCTTCCAACGGGACGAGGGCATCTTCGACCTGCAGATCGGCAACACCGACGAGTACCTCCGCGTGACCGCCGAACCGGCCTTCGCCGACGGGGTGCGCCAGTCACATTTCCTCAACGACACGGGGACCTACCAGCTGGGCGTGAGCGGCACCTGGCGCGACATCCTCACCGTGACCGGCCGAGCCCAGACCACTCGCACGATCGACGCCACCGACCGGAAGGCGCAGCTGGAGCTGTTCAACCGGCTCACCGCCCCGGGGTCTGCTGCTACGGGCCAGTTCTTCCCGGTGACGCGGCAGTCGGGTCTCGCCGAGCCGGTCCAGGCGAGCCAGGTACTCGAGAACCACGGATCCAAGACCGCCATCCAGACCCACGCCTGGAGCGCCGCGACGCTGCTGACGAGCCACTGGGACCTCGCGACCGGGCTGTCGGCCAGCATCAAGGGCGTTGTCGACGCGTCGGTGACCGCGACCTACGGCGAGATGTACACGCAGGAGTCGCGGGTCGGCCGGGACCTCCAGATCCGGGTGCCGGCCGGCCAGGCGCTCTGGTTGACGTATGCCGCGCCGATCGACGAGGTGACGGGCACCTACGTCCTGCAGATCGGCAACGACACCTACTACTTCACCGACATGACCTTCGACGTTCCGGTGAAGGACGACGGCACCAAGGGCACCGTCGGGATCCAGGAGCGGCCGATCGGATCGCCCGACATCCCGGCCAACCGGCAACCCGTGAGCGGCTGAACCGATCGAGTGCCACACGACAGAGGGCCCGGACGATCTCGTCCGGGCCCTCTGAGCGTGGTAGCGGGGGCAGGATTTGAACCTGCGACCTCCGGGTTATGAGCCCGGCGAGCTACCGAGCTGCTCCACCCCGCGTCGGTAGACCACCACCTTATCCGGCGCCACTGCCAGGCACCAAATCCACAGTCGGGGTTGGGTCCGTCTCCGGAGTCGCCCTGGACTTGACAGGGGATGGTTCGTGCGTAGGCTTGAGCGCATCACACTCAATAAGTCTGAGTGAATACCTGAACCCTTTGTGACCCGGAGGACATCATGACCACGTCTCCCTTCGACCCCTTCCGTCAGATGGACCGGCTGCTCGGTGAGTCCCTGCGCGGCCCCGGCTCCTCGGTGATGCCGATGGACCTCTACCGCGACGGCGAGACCTTCGTCGCGCGGATCGACCTCCCCGGGGTCGACCCGACGAGCATCGACATCGACGTCGAGGACCGCACGCTGACGGTCCGCGCCCAGCGACCGTCCGAGTCGGTCGACGGCGCCAAGTGGCTCTCTCGCGAGCGCACCACGGGCACCTTCGCCCGACAGCTGTCCCTCGGCAGCGGCCTGGCGCTCGACCGGATCGAGGCGGACTACCGCGACGGCGTCCTCAGCCTGACCATCCCGGTTGCCGAAGAGGCCAAGCCCCGCAAGATCAGCGTCTCGCACCGCGGACAGCCGCAGGCCGTCGAGAGTTCCGCCAGCTGACCCGTCCACGCATACCGAAGGGCCCGGCCACCTCGGCCGGGCCCTTTCACGTGGTCGCGGTTCGTGTGGGTGTCGGTCGGATTTCGCGGCCGTTCAGAGCACGAACCGGACGGTCAGCGTCAGCCGGCCGGGGTCGTCGACGGCGACGCTGTCGCCGTGCTCGTGGGCGTGGCGCCAGGAGTCAGCGTCGCGGTCCCCGTCGGTGCGGCCGCCGCGGCCGCGGCGATCGC
>DATLPT010000104.1:0-25790 GCA_035535635.1 Lapillicoccus sp.
AGCGGATGCTCCAGGAGGCCGTCGACTCGCTGTTCGACAACGGCCGCCGTGGGCGCCCCGTGACGGGTCCGGGCAACCGGCCGCTCAAGTCGCTGTCCGACATGCTCAAGGGCAAGCAGGGCCGGTTCCGCCAGAACCTGCTCGGCAAGCGCGTCGACTACTCCGGCCGTTCGGTCATCGTCGTCGGCCCGCAGCTGAAGCTGCACCAGTGCGGCCTGCCCAAGCAGATGGCGCTCGAGCTGTTCAAGCCGTTCGTCATGAAGCGGTTGGTCGACCTCGACCACGCGCAGAACATCAAGTCCGCCAAGCGGATGGTCGAGCGCGCGCGTCCGGTCGTGTGGGACGTCCTCGAGGAGGTCATCACCGAGCACCCGGTCCTGCTGAACCGGGCGCCCACGCTGCACCGCCTCGGCATCCAGGCCTTCGAGCCGCAGCTGGTCGAGGGCAAGGCCATCCAGATCCACCCGCTCGTCTGCACGGCGTTCAACGCCGACTTCGACGGTGACCAGATGGCCGTCCACGTGCCGCTGTCGGCCGAGGCGCAGGCCGAGGCCCGCATCCTCATGCTGTCGAGCAACAACATCCTCAAGCCGGCCGACGGCCGCCCCGTGACCATGCCCACTCAGGACATGATCATCGGCCTGTTCCACCTCACCTCCGAGGTGGACGACGGTCCGGGTGCTGGTCGCGCCTTCGCGACGCCGGCCGAGGCGCGGATGGCGTTCGACGCGCACGAGATCGAGCTCGGCTCGCGGATCAAGGTCCGGCTCACCGACGTCGTGCCGCCGGTCGGCTACGAAAGTCAGGGCCTGCTGCCCGAGGGCGTCGAGGCGAACGCCGAGGGCATCGTCTCCTCGCTGCTCCTCGACACGACGCTCGGCCGGGTCATGTTCAACGAGGCGCTGCCGGTCAACTACCCGTTCGTCGAGGAGGTCGTCGACAAGAAGCGTCTGTCGACGATCGTCAACGACCTCGCCGAGCGCTACACCAAGGTCGAGGTCGCGGCGTCGCTCGACGCGCTCAAGGATGCCGGCTTCTACTGGGCCACCCGGTCCGGTGCGACGGTCGCCATCTCCGACGTCGTCACGCCGCCGCGGAAGGCGGCGATCCTCGAGGAGTACGAGTCGCGGGCCAGCAAGGTCCAGAAGCTCTACGACCGGGGTGCGATGACCGACAACGAGCGCCGCGAGGACCTCATCGAGATCTGGAACGAGGCCACCAACAAGGTCGCGGAGGAGATGCGGGCCAACATCCCGGCCTCCAACACGATCTTCAAGATGGTCAACTCGGGGGCTCGAGGCAACTGGATGCAGCTGCGCCAGATCGCCGGTATGCGTGGCCTGGTGTCGAACCCGAAGGGCGAGATCATCCCGCGACCGATCCGCGCGAACTTCCGCGAGGGCCTGTCGGTGCTGGAGTTCTTCATCTCGACCCACGGTTCCCGCAAGGGGCTCGCGGACACCGCGCTGCGGACTGCAGACTCGGGCTACCTCACCCGTCGGCTCGTCGACGTCTCCCAGGACGTCATCATCCGCGAGCACGACTGCGGCACCGAGCGCGGCCTGACCATGCCCATCGCCGACTCGCGCGCCGGCCAGCGCGTGCCGCACGAGGACGTCGAGACCAGCGTGTATGCGCGTACCCTCGCGCAGGACGTCACGGACTCCGACGGCACGGTGCTGGCCAACGCGGGTATCGACCTCGGTGACGTCGTCATCGACGCGCTGTTCGCGGCGGGCATCGACCAGGTCAAGGTCCGGTCGGTCCTCACCTGCGAGAGCAAGGTCGGGACGTGCGCAATGTGCTACGGCCGTTCCCTGGCGACCGGCAAGCTCGTCGACATCGGCGAGGCGGTGGGCATCATTGCGGCACAGTCGATCGGTGAGCCCGGCACCCAGCTGACGATGCGGACGTTCCACACCGGTGGTGTGGCCGGTGACGACATCACGCAGGGTCTGCCGCGGGTCGTCGAGCTCTTCGAGGCGCGTACCCCCAAGGGTGTCGCCCCGATCGCGGAGACGACCGGGCGGGTCCGGGTCGAGGACACCGACAAGACCCGTCGGATCGTCCTCGTGCCCGACGACGGCAGCGACGAGCACTCCTACCCGGTGAGCAAGCGGTCCCGCCTGCTCGTCCAGGACGGTGACGCCGTCGAGGTCGGCACCCAGCTGATCCAGGGCGCCATCGACCCGAAGCAGGTGCTGCGAATCCTCGGCCCGCGCGCGGTGCAGACGCACCTGGTCGACGAGGTCCAGCACGTGTACCGGCAGCAGGGTGTGTCGATCCACGACAAGCACATCGAGGTCATCGTCCGGCAGATGCTGCGCCGGGTGACGGTCATCGAGGCCGGGGACGCGAACCTCATCCCGGGCGACCTCGCGGAGCGGACTCGCTTCGCGGCGGAGAACGACCGGGTGTCCCGCGAGGGTGGCAAGACCGCATCCGGTCGGCCGGAGCTCATGGGCATCACCAAGGCCTCGCTCGCGACCGAGTCGTGGCTGTCGGCTGCGTCCTTCCAGGAGACGACCCGGGTGCTCACCCAGGCCGCCATGGAGGCCAAGTCCGATCCGCTGCTCGGACTCAAGGAGAACGTCATCCTCGGAAAGCTCATCCCGGCCGGGACGGGTCTGCCCCGCTACCGCGACATCACGGTGGAGCCGACCGAGGAGGCGAAGGCCGCGATGTACGCGCTGCCCAACTACGACGCGTACGACTACAGCACCTTCGGTGCCGGGCCGGGCGAGCCGGTCCGGTTGGACGACGTGAGCCTCGGCTTCGCCGACAGCTGACCGAGCCGTCCCGCAGACAGGGCGGGTATGCGTGGGGGAGACCCCTCGCATACCCGCCCTTCCGCTGTCCCGGCGATCGGGGTCAGGCCAGGACTGCCCCCACGCTGGCGACGCTCGACAAGGGTCACGACCCGCTCTCGGGCAGCGGACGTTGCCAGACCCAGACCAGCAGCATGACCTGAGCGATAATCACCGTGGTGGCGAGCGGTACGTGGACGGCGAGGGTTTGAGAAAAGCCCACGTCGAGCTGGATCAGGGTGGCGAAGGACATAAGCAGGCCGGCGAAGAGCGTCCACGCCGGGCCGCCTCCGAGCCGCCAGACCAGCACCAGGGCAACGAGCAGCACCAGGGTCCCCAGGGCGAGCAGCAGTCCCTGGGCCGAGTGCAGCGGCATTGCCTCGATGCGTCCCACGACGACGCCACCGGCGAGTACGGCCTGGCTGAAGGCGTTCAGCGTGGCGAGGGCCGTGACGACGCGCAGCAGCTGCCACGGCCAGCGGCGGCCGCTGTATGACGTCGCTACACGTGCGATCTCGTCGACGGTGGTCATGTGAACGAGAGTCGCAGCGCGGTCACGGCACGGGTATCGGTGACCTCACCGGGTCGTCCCTGAGCGGACCCCGACCTCGCCCAGGACCCGGACCCAGGTGACCCCGAGCAGCACGGCTCCCGTGACCGACAGGACGAGCCAGGGGTACCAGCCGAGCGGCGGCGACCACTGCGCGGCAGGTACGAACCAGACCGGACCCTCGTCGGGTCCCAGCCCGATCGCATACCGCATGGCGTTGAGGTAGAGCCCGGCGACGACGACGAGCGGCAGCGCGATGGCGCCGGCGCGCACGGCGATCCCGAGGACCCGTGGTCGCAGCCGCTCTGCCAGGACGACACCCGACCAGATCGGGACCACGGCGAGGATCGGTAGCACGTGGCGCCCCTGCAGACCCGCGCCGATCGGGGAGAACACCCGGGCGTAGGTGACGTAGCTGACCACAAGGGCGATGAGGAGCATCGCGATCAGCACGGTCCGGTCGCGGCGGTCGCCAAGGACCAGCGCGGTGACGACCAACGCGAGCGCCGCGGCGAACCAGACAAGGTTGACCGCGGACGGAGGCCGAACGTCCAGCCAGCCGAACCGGCCGATGCTCTCCTGGAGGAGTTGGGTCAACTGCGCGAGGAAGCCCCGGAGGCTGTCCGGCGACACCCAGGGACCGAGCAGGGCGGGGTGGTCGTACCGCAGCTCCCAGCCACCGACGGCCAGAGCCGCCAGCCCCGGAGCGGCGACGGCCGCCCACGTGACCGGCCGGCCCGCGCGCAGCCCCGACCACACCGTCCGCCAACCGCCGAGGAGGAGCAGCAGTCCGGTGAGAACCGCGAGGGTGATCAGGCCCAGCTGCCGGCTCAGCACCAGGGCGGTCCCGCAGACGAGGACGGTGGCCTGCGAGCTGGCGTAGGTCAGGGCCTCGGGCCGTCGGCCGTGGACGGCGACGACGGCCGCCATGCCGGTGGCGCCGAGGATCTCCAGGGCGCTCGTGTTGAGGATGCCGAAGCAGAACACCGCCATCGGCGTGAGCAGGACGGCCAGGCCGAGCAGGCTGCGGGAGCCGAGCCAGCGCACGAGGTGCCAGCAGGCCAGCCAGAGGAGCACGGTCGACGCGGCGAGAACGACCAGCCGGCCGAGCCGGGTGGCGCTGACCGGATCGCTGCCGAGGTTGGCAGCCGCGCCGGCCACGGGGTAGAGGAAGGGCGGGTATGCGCCGACGTTGGTGCGCGCCGCGACATCACCGTCGGTGGTGCTCGGGAGTGACGGCTGGCAGGCCGCCGTGGCCTCTGCCCGAAAGGCGAAGCACCGGTAGCCCGTCGGGTCGAGGCGGACGGGGATCTCGACGACGCGACTGATCGACGCGTTGCGAACCTCGCCGAGATCGCTCGAGTCGGCGGCCGGCGGGCCGGGAGTGCCGATGTCGAACCGGGTCATGCCGAGGGCCTTGACGAGGTGGGCGTCCTCGTCGGGCCCGGCCATCGCCGGATTGGCCAGCGCCCAGACCAGTCCGAGCAGGACGTAGGGCAGCACGAACACGGCCACGACCCGGCGGGCGGCGGCCGCCGTGAGGAGTGGGCCGGAGGTGGCGCGCTCCTCGTCGAGCGGGCGCGCACGACCGGTCACGCCGGCCAGCATCCCATCCGGCCTTCGACGGCGACCGACGGCGACCAGAGCCGGGGTCCCCGCGAAGTATCGGAGCGGAGCGGAGAACTTCGTGGGGTGACTTAGGCTGACCGCCGTGAGCGACCCTGCGGCCGAGCCGTCGTCCGACGTTCCCCCGACGATCCTCCTCACCGAGGTGCCTCTGAAGGCGCTGGACGTCACCCGGATCACCGGGCTCCACGAGGGCGACGAACCCGCATACCGGGTCCTCGTCCCGGCCGACACGAAGCGCAACATGCTCGTCGCCGTCCTCAACCACCTCAGCCTCTTCGAGATGCGGGAGGCGCTGGAGGCGCTAAAGCCGGTGAACCGCAACGCCGCGCACACCGACGCCGAGCAGACGCTGGCCGAGAGCCTGCGGGTCCTGGAGGAGGCCGGCGTCCGGGCGACCGGCCAGATCACCGACGACGACCCGCTGCCGACTCTCGAGGCGGAGGTCGCGCGGATCCAAGCCGGTGAGGTCGTCATCGTCACCGAGCCGCACGCCGTGCAGGACACGTTCCACACCGACTGGGCCAGCGAGGCGCGGGACCGGCTCGGCGTGCCGGTCCTGCACGTCTACAGCGGCGACTGGCGCCTCGGCTGACCCGGCCTTCTCCCGCTTCCAGGCTCACGTTGTTGTCGATCCGGCGGCCTCGGAAACCTTGAAAGTGACAACAACGGGAGTCTGGAAGCACGGGGATAAGCGATTTGGCCGGCTCCTGCGGCAGCCAGTAGACTCGGAGGCTGTGTCTGGACCCGTCCAGGCACCCGAGCCAGCACGACGTATGACGCCGGCTCACCTCTCTCGCCGGGCAGTCCACGTGTGGCCGGGGCGGACGCGGGTCCGTGCCGAGCATGGGGAAAGTGCAGGGGAGAGCGCCCGAACCGACACACCCGACTGCGGGGGTCGGGGAGGGCCAATAACAAGGAGCCCCGAACCCGGAACCGCCCGGGCGGGACAAGACCACAGACGACGTACGGAGAACAGGTTGCCCACGATCAACCAGCTGGTCCGCAAGGGTCGCCAGGACAAGGTCGGCAAGACCAAGACGCCGGCCCTGAAGGGCTCGCCCCAGCGGCGCGGTGTGTGCACGCGCGTGTACACGACCACCCCCAAGAAGCCGAACTCGGCGCTGCGCAAGGTCGCCCGCGTCAAGCTGACCTCGGGCATCGAGGTCACGGCGTACATCCCTGGCGTCGGCCACAACCTCCAGGAGCACTCGATCGTGCTCGTGCGCGGTGGCCGCGTGAAGGACCTCCCGGGGGTCCGCTACAAGATCATCCGCGGTTCGCTCGACGCCCAGGGCGTCCGCAACCGCAAGCAGGCCCGCTCCCGCTACGGCGCCAAGAAGGAGAAGAGCTGATGCCGCGCAAGGGTCCGGCCCCGAAGCGCCCGCTGGTCGTCGACCCGGTGCACAACAGCCCGTTGGTCACCCAGCTGGTCAACAAGATCCTCCTCGACGGCAAGAAGTCCGTCGCCGAGTCCATCGTCTACGGCGCCCTCGAGGGCGCCCGGCAGAAGACCGGCACCGACCCGGTCGCCACCCTGAAGCGCGCGCTGGACAACATCAAGCCCGCCATCGAGGTCAAGTCCCGCCGCGTCGGCGGTGCCACCTACCAGGTCCCCGTCGAGGTCAAGCCCAACCGGTCCACCACCCTGGCCCTGCGGTGGCTGGTCGGCTACTCGAGGCAGCGTCGCGAGAAGACGATGACCGAGCGGCTCATGAACGAGATCCTCGACGCGAGCAACGGTCTCGGCGCCGCGGTCAAGCGCCGCGAGGACACCCACAAGATGGCCGAGTCCAACAAGGCCTTCGCGCACTACCGCTGGTGACCTGACCTGCAGGTATGCCCGTGAACGCGGGCATACAAGCGGGCCTCCCAGCGTTGGACTACCCGGCGGTAACCAGACCGCGGGAGACTTCACGCCTACGTACCCTGAGAGAGCAACGAGTGGCACTCGACGTCCTGACGGACCTCAAGAAGGTCCGCAACATCGGCATCATGGCGCACATCGACGCCGGCAAGACGACGACGACGGAGCGCATCCTCTTCTACACCGGCATCAACTACAAGATCGGTGAGGTCCACGACGGCGCCGCCACGATGGACTGGATGGAGCAGGAGCAGGAGCGCGGCATCACCATCACCTCGGCGGCGACGACGACCTTCTGGAAGAACCACCAGATCAACCTCATCGACACCCCCGGCCACGTCGACTTCACCGTCGAGGTGGAGCGCAACCTGCGCGTCCTCGACGGCGCGGTCGCCGTCTTCGACGGCAAGGAGGGGGTCGAGCCGCAGTCGGAGACGGTGTGGCGCCAGGCCGACAAGTACACCGTCCCGCGCATCTGCTTCGTCAACAAGATGGACAAGCTCGGTGCCGACTTCTACTTCACCGTGCAGACCATCGTCGACCGCCTCGGCGCAGAGCCGCTGGTCGTCCAGCTGCCCATCGGCGCCGAGTCCAGCTTCATCGGCGTCGTCGACCTATTGACCATGCAGGCGCTGGTCTGGCGCGGCGAGACCAACCTCGGCGAGGACTACGAGGTCGAGGAGATCCCGGCCGACCTCCTGGACAAGGCCGAGGAGTACCGCCACCACCTCGTGGAGCGGGTCGCCGAGAGTGACGACACGCTCATGGAGAAGTACCTCGAGGGCGAGGAGCTCAGCATCGACGAGCTCAAGGCGGGCATCCGCGCGCTCACCATCGCCGGCGAGGTCAACCCGGTGCTCTGCGGAACCGCGTTCAAGAACAAGGGCGTCCAGCCCATGCTCGACGCGGTCCTCGACTACCTCCCGTCCCCGCTCGACGTGCCCCCGACCGAGGGGCACCGTCCGGGCAAGCAGGAGGACATCGTCGTACGCCCGGCCGACCGCGAGGCGCCGTTCTCGGCGCTCGCCTTCAAGATCGCCTCGCACCCGTTCTTCGGCAAGCTCACCTACGTACGGGTCTACTCCGGCCACGTCGCTGGCGGATCACAGGTCGTCAACTCGACCAAGGGCAAGAAGGAGCGCATCGGCAAGCTGTTCCAGATGCACTCCAACAAGGAGAACCCGGTCGACGCGGCGTCTGCTGGCCACATCTACGCGGTGATCGGCCTCAAGGACACGACGACCGGCGACACGCTCTGCGACCCGCAGGACCAGGTGGTCCTCGAGTCGATGACGTTCCCCGACCCGGTCATCAACGTCGCGATCGAGCCGAAGACCAAGGGCGACCAGGAGAAGCTCGGCACGGCGATCCAGAAGCTCGCCGAGGAGGACCCGACCTTCCAGGTCGAGCTCGACCAGGAGACCGGCCAGACCATCATCAAGGGGATGGGCGAGCTCCACCTCGACATCCTCGTCGACCGCATGAAGCGGGAGTTCAAGGTCGAGGCCAACGTCGGCAAGCCGCAGGTGGCCTACCGCGAGACCATCCGTCGTCCCGTGGAGAAGCTCGAGTACACCCACAAGAAGCAGACGGGTGGCTCGGGCCAGTACGCCAAGGTGCAGGTGACGATCGAGCCGCTCGACACGTCCGACGGCGAGCTCTACGAGTTCGAGAACAAGGTCACCGGTGGCCGGATCCCGCGGGAGTACATCCCGTCGGTCGACCACGGGATCCAGGACGCCATGCAGTACGGCGTGCTCGCGGGCTACCCGCTCGTGGGTCTCAAGGCCACCCTGCTCGACGGCGCGTACCATGACGTCGACTCGTCCGAGATGGCCTTCAAGATCGCCGGTTCCATGGTGCTCAAGGAGGCGGTCCGCAAGGCCGACCCCATCCTGCTCGAGCCGGTCATGGCCGTCGAGGTGCGCACGCCCGAGGACTACATGGGCGACGTCATCGGCGACCTCAACAGCCGCCGCGGCCACATCCAGGCCATTGAGGACATCAGCGGCGCCAAGGTCGTCCGCAGCCTGGTCCCACTGTCGGAGATGTTCGGCTACGTCGGCGACCTGCGGTCCAAGACCCAGGGCCGGGCCAACTACTCGATGCAGTTCGACTCCTACGCCGAGGTTCCCAAGAACGTCGCCGAGGAGATCATCAAGAAGACCCGGGGCGAGTGACGAGAACCCGCGGACTGCTCGCATACCTCGAGTTCCCGTAGGCTGTCCCACCGAAAACCCAGACCAACCCAAGCACGCCACGTCCCAGCCATAGGTCGTCCGGCGTAGTACAGAGAGAGTCCCAAGGAGGACCACAGTGGCGAAGGCAAAGTTCGAGCGGACCAAGCCGCACGTCAACATCGGCACGATCGGTCACATCGACCACGGCAAGACGACGCTGACGGCTGCCATCTCGAAGGTCCTGCACGACAAGTTCCCGACGCTGAACCCGGTGTTCGCGTTCGACGACATCGACAAGGCGCCCGAGGAGAAGCAGCGCGGCATCACGATCTCGATCGCCCACATCGAGTACCAGACCGAGCAGCGCCACTACGCGCACGTCGACTGCCCCGGGCACGCCGACTACGTCAAGAACATGATCACCGGCGCGGCCCAGATGGACGGCGCGATCCTCGTCGTCGCGGCCACCGACGGCCCGATGCCGCAGACCCGTGAGCACGTGCTTCTGGCCCGCCAGGTCGGCGTCCCCTATATCGTCGTGGCGCTCAACAAGACCGACATGGTCGACGACGAGGAGATCCTCGAGCTCGTCGAGTTGGAGGTCCGCGAGCTGCTCTCGTCCTACGAGTTCCCGGGCGACGACCTGCCGGTCGTGCGTGTCTCGGCGCTCAAGGCTCTCGAGGGCGACGAGGAGTGGAGCAAGAGCGTCCTGGAGCTCATGGACGCCGTCGACACGGCGATCCCGCTGCCGGAGCGCGACGTCGACAAGCCCTTCCTCATGCCCGTCGAGGACGTGTTCACCATCACCGGGCGCGGCACCGTCGTGACCGGCCGGATCGAGCGCGGCGTCCTCAAGGTCAACGAGGAGGTCGAGATCGTCGGCATCCACACCGGTCCGCCGGCCAAGACCACGGTCACCGGGGTCGAGATGTTCCGCAAGCTGCTCGACGAGGGGCGTGCGGGCGAGAACGTCGGTCTGCTCCTTCGTGGCACCAAGCGCGAGGACGTCGAGCGCGGCCAGGTCGTGGCGAAGCCGGGGTCGATCACCCCGCACACCCAGTTCGAGGGCAACGTCTACATCCTGTCCAAGGACGAGGGTGGCCGGCACACGCCGTTCTACGACAACTACCGGCCGCAGTTCTACTTCCGCACCACCGACGTGACCGGGGTCGTCAAGCTCCCCGAGGGCACCGAGATGGTCATGCCGGGCGACACCACCGAGATGTCCGTCGAGCTCATCCAGCCGATCGCCATGGAGGAGGGTCTCCGGTTCGCGATCCGCGAGGGCGGCCGCACCGTCGGCGCCGGCCGGGTCACCAAGATCACCAAGTGACCCGACTGCTCTGAGCAGCGCGAAGGGCCCCGAGGCAACCGTCTCGGGGCCCTTCGTCATCCGGGCAACCACGAGGCCGCCGTATCCTCCGGTCGTGCAGCAGGAGATCCGGTTCACCTCGGGGACCGGCGCCCGCGTGGCGTGGGCCGTCGCCGGAACCGGGCCAACCCTCGTCGTCGGCGGCTGGTGGTGCAGCCACATCGAGCTGGACTGGCAGGACCCGGCGTTCCGCTCGTTCGCCGAGCGGCTGGCCGGCACGTTCCGGGTGGTCCGGTACGACCGTCCGGGAACCGGCCTCTCCGACCGCGACGTACCGCCACCGGCCGGGCTCGACGACGAGGTCGATGTCCTCGACGCCGTCGTCCGGGCGGCCACCGCCGCGACGGGGGAGTCCAGCGTCCTCCTGCTCGGCGTGTCGTCGGGCAGCTGCGTCGCGGTCCGGTATGCGGCGACCCACCACGAGCGGGTCCGCCGGCTGGTGCTCCACGGCGGCTACGGGGACGGCCGCGACCTCGCCTCCGAGGCGGCCCGCGACTCGCTGACCGGGCTGGTCGCGTCGCACTGGGGACTCGGGTCGCGCGTCCTCGCCGACCTGTTCCTGCCCGGTGCCGGGCCGGACGAGCGCGACGGCTTCGCGCGGTACCAGCGGCTCAGCGCCAGCTCCCAGGCCGCCGCGGCGTCGCTCGCCTCGGTCTACGCCATGGACGTCCGCGCCGACCTGCCGACGCTCACCGCGCCCACCGAGGTGCTCCACCGCCGCGACGACCGGACCATCCCGGCGACGCTGGGGCGGGACGTCGCCGCCCGCATCCCCGGCGCCACCTTCGTACCCCTGGACGGTTTCGACCACCTGCCGTGGCGCGGTGACGGGGCGGCGGTCGTGCGCGCGGTGTCCCGGTTCCTCGTCGAGCCGGACCAGGCGGTCGAGCGCGCCGACCGCGAGCTCTCCGGTGACCTCGCCTCCCTCTCGGAGCGCGAGGTGGAGGTGCTTCGGCTCGTAGCATCCGGGCTGACCGATGACGACATCGCCGAACGCCTCGTCGTCAGCCCGCACACCGTGCACCGCCACGTCGCCAACATCCGCGGCAAGCTGGGGCTCGCCTCCCGGGCAGCCGCGGTCGCCGCAGCCGCCCGCGCGGGCCTGGTCTGAGGCCCGCTGGCCCGAGCGGGCCATTCGGGTCGCTGGCCGTTCCGCGCGATGCGGCCGGCCTCCGCCGGCGGGTGGACTGGACGGCATGACCACCGCCGCTCGCTCGACCACTCCGCACACCGAGACCCGTTGGGGCGTGATCGCGGCCCATCTCTACGACGGCTTCCTCGCCTTCGGCGAGCTCCGCGGCATGGCCGCGCGCCGCGCCGCGCTACTGGACGAGGCCCGCGGCACCGTCCTCGAGATCGGGGCCGGCACGGGGAGGAACCTCGCCGCATACCCCTCGGTCGACCGGCTGGTCCTCGCCGAACCCGCCCCGACGATGCGCGAGATCCTCGACCAGCGAGTCGCCCGGGACGGCCGCGACGCGATGGTCATCGACGCCGGCGCGGAGTCGCTGCCGCTCGCCACCGGCAGTGTCGACACCATTGTCTCGACGCTGGTCCTCTGCACCGTGCCCGACGCAGACGCGGCGCTGGCGGAGGTGTCCGGGTGCTGCGTCCCGGCGGCCGGCTCCTCTTCCTCGAGCACGTCCACTCGCCGGACGGTACGGCTCTCCGTCGTTGGCAGGACCGGTTCGTCGAGCCGTGGGCGGCGTTCGCCGTGGGCTGCCGCTGCGACCGCGACATCCTCGGCGCGATCCGCCGTCACCTCACCGTCCAGGAGGTCCGAAGCGACCGCTGGCTGGGGATGCCCGCGGTGGTCCGCCCCCTCGTCATGGGGATGGCCACGCGCGAGCCACGCTGACTCCCTCGCCCGGTCCGCCACCCGCCGCTCGGCTCGACTGCCAGTCGAGCGGCTCGGCTCACGATGTATCGGTAGTCAAGGTGCTCGACTCCCAGCCAAGCCGGGTGGCCGGGCGAGCCGAACGGCTCCGGGCGGCCGCCCTACAGTGGCGCGCATGGCCCTTCCCGACACCGACGCCGCCGTCCAGGGCCTGATCGACTTCGTCGACGCGTCGCCCTCGCCGTTTCACGTGGTCCGCACCGCGATCGGACTTCTGCAGCCGGCCGGTTTCACCGAGGTGGCCGAGACCGACCGCTTCCCGTCGGAGCCGGGCCGCTACTACGTCGTCCGCGGCGGCTCCCTGGTCGCGTGGTCCACCGCGAGCCGCCCCAGCCCCGTCCAGTCGTTCCGGATCGTCGGCGCCCACACCGACAGCCCCAACCTGCGCATCAAGCCGAACCCGGACCACGCCCGCGCCGGCTGGCAGCTGCTGGGCGTCGAGCCGTACGGCGGCCCGCTCCTCCACACCTGGCTGGACCGCGACCTGGGTCTCTCGGGCCGCGTCGCCGTCCGCGGGCCCCACGGCGCCGAGGCGCGGCTGTTCCGGACGGACGAACCGTTGCTCCGGGTCCCCAGCCTGGCCATTCACCTCAGTGAGACGCCCAAGACGACGCTGACCCTCAACCTGCAGCAGCACCTTGCGCCGATCTGGGGGATGGGTGCCGACCCGGGCAACTTCCCCGCCTGGCTGGCCGACCAGGTCGACGCCCGTCCCGACGACGTCCTCGGCTGGGACGCGATGACTCACGTCCTCGCGCCGCCACGGCGCCTCGGCCGCGGTGCCGAGCTGGTCGCGGCGCCCCGCCTGGACAACCAGCTCACCTGCCACGCCGGAGTCACGGCCCTGCTGGCGGCCATGGAGGAGGACAACCCGCATACGCCACTGCTCGTCCTCTTCGACCACGAGGAGGCGGGCAGCGAGTCGGAGCGCGGCGCCCGCTCGACGCTTCAGCCCAGTGTCCTCGAGCGCATCGTCCTTGCCGGGGGAGGCGACCGCGAGGACGTCTGGCGGGCCCTCGCCGGCACCGTCATCGCGTCCGGGGACATGGCGCACGCGACTCATCCGAACTATCCCGACCGCCACGAGCCGCAGCACCACATCGCGGTCGACGGCGGCCCGGTACTCAAGGTCAACACGATGCTCAAGTACGCGACGGACAGCCTCGGCGCCGGCGCCTTCGCCCTCGCGTGCGCGCAGGCCGGCGTGCCGATGCAGCGCTACGTCGTCCGCAGCGACCTGCCCTCCGGCAGCACGGTCGGCCCGATGACTGCGGCCCTCACCGGCGCGACGACGGTCGACTTCGGTGCCCCGGTCCTGTCCATGCACAGCTCCCGCGAGCTCTGTGCCGCGGTCGAACCGGCGAGGTATGCGGCGGCGCTCGCCGCGTTCCTCGCCCCCGAAGGGAAGTGACAGCCATGGCTACGGTCGGAGTGCGGTACATCGTCGACGACGTCGACGCGGCGCTCGCCTTCTACACGGAGCGGCTCGGGTTCGCGAAGGTCATGCACCCTGCCCCGACGTTCGCGATGGTGTCGCGGGGAGACCTACGGCTGGCCTTGAGCTCGCCGAGCGGCCGCGGCGGCGGCGGTCAGGTCCTCGCCGATGGGCGGGTGCCGACCCCGGGCGGCTGGAACCGGATCCAGCTGGAGGTTGACGACGTCCGCGGCCTCGCCGACGAGCTGAGGAGGGCCGGAGTGACGCTCCGCAGTAACGTCGTCACCGGGATGGGCGGAGACCAGGTCATTGTCGACGACCCCTCCGGTAACCCCGTCGAGCTCTTCCAGCCCACGATTGACGACGCCCGGCTACAGCATGACCACTGATGGTGGGCCGGACGCATATGAGCTGCGCGTTCTCGGCCACATCCGCAGTCCGCTGACCAAGCTTTCCGACGCCCCGAAGCAGGGCGACGAGGGCGCGCCCGACGCCGTGCTCGAGATCGATGCGTCCGTCGGGCCCGCTCTCGCCGGACTGGCACCGGGCGACCAGATCGTCGTGATCACCTGGCTCCATCTCGGCGACCGAGAGACGCTGGCCGTCCACCCGCGCGGCGACACCAGCCGCCCGCTCACAGGCGTCTTCGCGACGAGGTCACCGGACCGGCCGAACCCTCTCGGACTGCACCGTTGTGGGGTGCTCGTGGTCGACGGGACCCGGCTGACGGTGAGCGGCCTCGAGGCCGTCGACGGCACGCCGGTCGTGGACGTCAAGATCGCCTTGGGAGACCTCGGGGACCGCTGACCCTGATTTGAACCCACCGCGCCCGCTCTGGCACACTAGGGAAGTTGCTTGACGCGCGGTGCGTGCCCTCGAGGTGAGTATCGCCGCCCTTGCCGGACACCGCGTGTGGCCGGAGGGAAGCGCGAGCACCCGGAGCACCGGGAACTTCGGTACGAGACCCGACGTCGGGCACGAGAGTGCCAGCCGTCGAACCGCGGATCGGGCGCGACACACCCGAGCGCGGGGGCCGGGACGAATCACGGCCGAAACCACAGACCAGCACGACCACAGCAGTTGTCCGGCGAGAGAGAGACCAGACCAGATGGCGGGACAGAAGATCCGCATCCGACTGAAGTCGTATGACCACGAGGTCATCGACAGCTCGGCGCGCAAGATCGTCGACACGGTGACCCGTGCCGGTGCGACGGTGGTCGGCCCGGTGCCGCTGCCCACGGAGAAGAACGTCTTCGTCGTCATCCGCTCGCCGCACAAGTACAAGGACTCCCGCGAGCACTTCGAGATGCGGACGCACAAGCGGCTCATCGACATCATCGACCCCACCCCGAAGGCGGTCGACTCGCTGATGCGCCTGGACCTGCCGGCGGACGTCAACATCGAAATCAAGCTCTGAGGGATTGACGATGACGCACACCACTGTGAGGACCGTCAAGGGCGTCCTCGGCGAGAAGCTCGGCATGACCCAGGTCTGGGACGCCGACAACCGCCTGGTGCCCGTGACCGTCATCAAGGCTGGGCCCTGTGTGGTCACCCAGGTCCGCGACGCCGAGACCGACGGCTACGGCGCGGTGCAGCTCGCGTACGGCGAGATCGACCCGCGCAAGGTCAACCAGCCGATGAAGGGCCACTTCGAGAAGGCCGGTGTCACCCCGCGCCGCCACCTCGTCGAGCTGCGCACCGCGGACGCCGCGGACTACGCGCTCGGCCAGGAGGTCACCGTCGAGGCGTTCGAGGCCGGCCAGCTGGTCGACGCCAGCGGCACGACCAAGGGCAAGGGCTTCGCCGGTGTCATGAAGCGCCACGGCTTCCACGGCGTCTCGTCCTCCCACGGCGCCCACCGCAACCACCGCAAGCCGGGTTCCATCGGCGGCTGCTCGACGCCCGGTCGGGTGTTCAAGGGTATGCGGATGGCCGGCCGGATGGGCGGCGTGCGGCAGACCACCCAGAACCTCACCGTCCACGCCGTCGACGCCGAGAAGGGCCTGCTCCTCGTCAAGGGCGCCGTCCCCGGCCCCCGCGGCGGGATCGTCCTCGTCCGGACCGCGGCGAAGGCCGCCCCGGCTGTAAAGGAGGCCTGAGATGACAGTCAAGATCATCAAGGCGGACCTGCCCGCCGACATCCCAGAGATCTTCAATGTGCAGACCAACGTCCCGCTGATCCACCAGGTCGTCGTCGCCCAGCTCGCCGCGGCCCGCCAGGGCACGCACTCGACGAAGACCCGCGGTGAGGTCCGCGGCGGTGGTGCCAAGCCCTACCGCCAGAAGGGCACGGGCCGCGCTCGGCAGGGTTCGAACCGAGCACCGCAGTTCACTGGTGGGGGCATCGTCCACGGCCCGACCCCCCGCGACTACGCGCAGCGGACGCCCAAGAAGATGAAGGCCGCCGCCCTGCGCGGTGCCCTCTCCGACCGGGCCCGCCACGAGCGCGTGCACGTCGTCGAGGCGCTCGTGTCCGGTGAGGTCCCGTCGGCCAAGTCGGCGTCGGCGGCGCTGGCCGAGCTGACCACGCGCCCGAACCTGCTCGTCGTGCTCGAGCGCAGCGACGAGCTGACGTGGAAGAGCGTGCGGAACGTGGAGGACGTCCACGTCCTCGCGGTCGACCAGCTCAACACGTACGACGTGCTCTGCGCCGACGACGTGGTCTTCACCCAGGGCGCGTTCGACGCCTTCGTGGCGGCCGCTTCCAAGGGCGACGCGATGAGCACCACCGAGGGAGCCGACACATGAGCATCCACATCAAGGACCCCCGCGACATCCTGATCGCGCCGGTCGTCTCGGAGAAGTCCTACGGCCTGCTCGACGAGGGCAAGTACACGTTCCTCGTGGACCCGCGGTCGAACAAGACCGAGATCAAGATCGCCATCGAGCAGGTCTTCGGCGTCAAGGTCGACTCGGTCCACACCCTTAACCGCCAGGGCAAGTCCCGGCGGACCCGGTTCGGCATCGGCAAGCGCAAGGACACCAAGCGCGCGATCGTCACGCTGCGCGAGGGCTCCATCGACATCTTCGGCGCAGGCGCCTGAGCGGCGAAGGAGAACGACAGACATGGCAATCCGTAAGTACAAGCCGACCACCCCGGGCCGTCGCGGCTCTTCGGTCGCCGACTTCGTCGAGGTCACCCGAACCACGCCGGAGAAGTCGCTGGTCCGCCCGCTCAGCAAGAGTGGCGGCCGCAACAACGCCGGCCGGATCACGACCCGGCACATCGGCGGCGGCCACAAGCGCGCCTACCGCGTCATCGACTTCCGTCGCCACGACAAGGACGGCGTGCCGGCCAAGGTCGCGCACATCGAGTACGACCCGAACCGCACGGCCCGGATCGCGCTGCTGCACTACGCCGACGGCGAGAAGCGCTACATCCTCGCGCCGAACCGGCTGCGCCAGGGCGACACGGTCGAGAACGGCTCGTCGGCCGACATCAAGCCCGGCAACAACTTGCCGCTGCGCAACATCCCGACGGGTACCACCGTCCACGCCATCGAGCTCAAGCCGGGCGGCGGCGCCAAGATCGCCCGCTCCGCGGGTTCGAAGGTGCAGCTGGTCGCCAAGGACGGTCCCTACGCCCAGCTGCGGATGCCGTCCGGCGAGATCCGAAACGTCGACCTCCGGTGCCGGGCGACCGTCGGCGAGGTCGGCAACGCCGAGCAGAGCAATATCAACTGGGGCAAGGCCGGCCGGATGCGGTGGAAGGGCAAGCGCCCGACCGTCCGCGGCGTCGCCATGAACCCGGTCGACCACCCGCACGGCGGTGGCGAGGGCAAGACCTCCGGTGGCCGCCACCCGGTCAGCCCGTGGGGCCAGGCCGAGGGTCGTACCCGCCGTCCGCACAAGCCGAGCGACAAGCTCATCGTCCGTCGTCGCCGCTCCGGGAAGAAGCGCTAAGTCATGCCTCGTAGCCTCAAGAAGGGCCCCTTCATCGACGACCACCTCCAGAAGAAGGTGGACGCCCAGAACGAAGGGGGCACCAAGAACGTCATCAAGACCTGGTCGCGCCGGTCGGTCGTCAGCCCCGACATGCTCGGCCACACGCTCGCCGTCCACGACGGCCGTAAGCACGTCCCGGTGTTCGTCACCGAGTCGATGGTCGGCCACAAGCTCGGCGAGTTCGCCCCGACGCGGACCTTCAAGGGCCACGTCAAGGACGACAAGAAGGGACGCCGTCGCTGATGCCCACCGTTACCGACGAGAACGTCACGCTATCCCGGGCGTCGGCGCGTCACGTCCGGGTGGCCCCGCAGAAGGCCCGGCGCGTCGTCGACCTCATCCGCGGCAAGGCCGCCGCCGACGCCGTCGCCGTGCTCCGGTTCGCGCCGCAGTCGGCGTCCGACCCGGTCCGCAAGGTGCTCGAGAGCGCCATCGCGAACGCCCGCGTCACGGCCGACCGCAACTCGGAGGGCTTCGACGAGCGCACCCTGGTCATCCAGCACGCCTACGTCGACGAGGGTCCGACGATGAAGCGGTTCCGGCCGCGCGCGCAGGGCCGCGCCGCCCGGATCAACAAACGCACCAGCCACATCATCGTCGTCGTCGCCCCGACCGGCAAGGCCCCCGAGCCCCAGCCGCGCCGCGGGGCCAAGAAGGCCACGGCCAAGAAGGCCACGGCCAAGAAGTCCACCGCACGTCAGGGAGGGACCCGCTGATGGGTCAGAAGGTCAACCCGCACGGGTTCCGTCTCGGCATCACCACCGAGCACGTGAGCCGCTGGTTCGCGGACTCCACCAAGGAGGGTCAGCGGTACCGCGACTTCGTCAAGGAGGACGTCGCGATCCGCAAGCTCATGGAGACCGGCATGGAGCGCGCCGGCATCTCCCGCGTGGAGATCGAGCGCACCCGTGACCGGGTCCGCGTCGACATCCACACCGCCCGGCCGGGCATCGTCATCGGCCGTCGCGGCGCCGAGGCCGACCGCATCCGCGGCGAGCTCGAGAAGCTGACCGGCAAGCAGGTCCAGCTGAACATCCTCGAGGTGAAGAACCCCGAGGTGGACGCCCAGCTGGTCGCCCAGGGCATCGCCGAGCAGCTGGCCGCCCGCGTGTCGTTCCGTCGCGCCATGCGCAAGGGCATGCAGTCCGCCCAGCGCGCCGGCGCGAAGGGCATCCGGGTGCAGTGCTCCGGCCGCCTCCAGGGCGCCGAGATGTCGCGCTCCGAGTTCTACCGTGAGGGTCGCGTCCCGCTGCACACGCTGCGCGCCAACATCGACTACGGGTTCTACGAGGCCCGCACGACGTTCGGCCGCATCGGCGTGAAGGTGTGGATCTACAAGGGCGACGTCACCGCCCGCGAGCTCGCTCAGCAGCAGGCGGCCGCGCCGCGTGCGCCGCGGGGCCCGCGCCGTGAGGGCGGTGATCGGCTCGACCGGCCGACGCGCGCCCGCCGCTCCGACCGCGACGCACCCGAGAACGTCGCGGCGGTCGTCGGTGCCGAGACCCAGGAGACCGTCGCCGCCCAGGCCCCCGAGGCCGCGGCGGCCGTCCAGAACGAGCAGGGCTGAGCCATGTTGATCCCCCGTCGAGTCAAGCACCGCAAGCAGCACCACCCGGGTCGCTCGGGCGCTGCCACCGGCGGCACCCGCATCGCGTTCGGCGACTACGGGATCCAGGCGCTGGAGCCCGCATACGTCACCAACCGGCAGATCGAGTCGGCGCGAATCGCGATGACCCGCTACATCAAGCGAGGCGGAAAGGTCTGGATCAACATCTACCCGGACCGTCCGCTCACCAAGAAGCCGGCCGAGACCCGGATGGGTTCCGGCAAGGGTTCCCCGGAGTGGTGGATCGCCAACGTCAAGCCCGGCCGCGTCATGTTCGAGCTGTCCGGCGAGTCCGAGCCCATCGCCCGGGAGGCGATGCGCCTGGCCATGCACAAGCTGCCGATGAAGTGCCGTTTCGTTCGTCGTGAGGGTGGTGACATCTGATGGCCGTCGGGACCAAGGACCTGGCCTCCGAGAACCTGCGCGGGTTCGACGACGACCGACTCGTCGACGAGCTGAAGAAGGCCAAGGAGGAGCTGTTCAACCTCCGCTTCCAGTCGGCCACCGGTCAGCTGGACAACCACGGCCGGCTCCGCGCGGTTCGCAAGGACATCGCCCGGATCTACACCGAGATGCGCGAGCGCGAGCTCGGCATCGGGCTGCCGCCGGCCAAGCGGGCCGCGGCCGACCAGGCCACCGAAGTCAAAGACGCCAAGCCGGACAAGAAGGCGAAGAAGGCTGACAAGGCTGAGCAGGCCGAGAAGAAGTCGAAGAAGAAGAAGAAGGCCGAGGACGAGTCATGAGCGAGCAGCAAGAGGCCGCCACCGGGATTGAGCAGGCGGCCGTGCGGGAGCGCAGCCACCGCAAGACGCGCCAGGGCTACGTCGTCAGCGACAAGATGGACAAGACCGTCGTCGTCGAGGTCGAGGACCGGGTGAAGCACGCGCTGTACGGCAAGGTCCTGCGGCGCAGCAGCAAGATCAACGTCCACGACGAGGCCAATGCCGCCGGCGTCGGCGACCGCGTCCTCATCATGGAGACCCGGCCGCTGTCGGCGACGAAGCGCTGGCGCATCGTGGAGATTCTGGAGAAGGCGAAGTGATCCAGCGATGATTCAGCAGGAGTCGCGGCTCCGGGTCGCCGACAACACGGGTGCCAAGGAGATCCTCTGCATCCGGGTGCTCGGCGGGTCCGGTCGCCGGTATGCGGGGATCGGCGACACCATCGTCGCGACGGTCAAGGACG
Organism: Lapillicoccus sp.; assembly: GCA_035535635.1. Classification (GTDB taxonomy): domain Bacteria; phylum Actinomycetota; class Actinomycetes; order Actinomycetales; family Dermatophilaceae; genus Lapillicoccus. The sequence goes on from DATLPT010000104.1 coordinate 20,474, forward strand.
CGATCCCCGGCGGCAACGTCAAGAAGGGCGACGTCGTCAAGGCCGTCATCGTGCGCACCGTCAAGGAGCGCCGGCGGGCCGACGGGTCGTACATCAAGTTCGACGAGAACGCCGCCGTCATCCTCAAGCCGGACGGCGACCCCCGTGGTACCCGCATCTTCGGCCCGGTGGGCCGGGAGTTGCGCGAGAAGCGGTTCATGAAGATCATCTCGCTCGCACCGGAGGTGCTCTGACCCATGCCGAAGACCGCCACGCATTCGATGCGCATCAAGAAGGGTGACCTCGTCCAGGTCATCTCCGGCCGCAGCCAGAAGAACGGCGGCGACCGGGGCAAGCAGGGCAAGGTCATCGCGGTGTACCCCGACACGCAGCGCGTGCTCGTCGAGGGGATCAACCGGGTCACCAAGCATGAGAAGGCCGGCGCGACCGCTCGCGGCACGCGGACCGGTGGCCTGGTGCACACCGAGGCCCCGATCCACGTGAGCAACGTCGCGGTCGTGGACCCCGACTCGAAGAAGCCGACGCGGATCAAGACCCGCCTCGAGACCGTGGAGCGCGACGGTCGGCAGAAGGCCAACCGCATCCGTGTGGCCGTGCGCTCCGGTAAGGACCTGTGATGACCGCTACTGACGTCGAGCAGCGAACCGAGCAGCGGACGGCGCCCCGCCTCAAGCAGCGCTATCGCGACGAGATCAAGCCGGCCCTGAAGCAGCAGTTCTCCTACGGCAACGCCATGCAGGTGCCGGGCGTCGTCAAGGTCGTCGTCAACATGGGCGTCGGCGACGCGGCCAAGGACAGCAAGCTCATCGAGGGCGCGGTGCGCGACCTCTCGGCGATCACCGGTCAGAAGCCGGTGATCACCAAGGCCCGCAAGTCGATCGCCCAGTTCAAGCTGCGTGAGGGGATGCCGATCGGCGCCCACGCGACCTTGCGGGGGGACCGGATGTGGGAGTTCCTCGACCGGCTCGTCACCATCGCGCTGCCGCGCATTCGTGACTTCCGCGGCCTGTCGCCCAAGCAGTTCGACGGCCAGGGCAACTACACCTTCGGCCTCACCGAGCAGTCGGTGTTCCACGAGATCGACCAGGACCGCATCGACCGGGTCCGGGGCATGGACATCACGGTCGTCACCACCGCCACGAACGACGAGGAAGGCCGCGCCCTGCTCAAGGCGCTCGGCTTCCCCTTCCGCGAGAATTAAGACGGAGAACTGAGAACCGACATGGCCAAGACCGCCCTCATCAACAAGGCCAACGCGAAGCCGAGGTTCAAGGTGCGCGGGTACACCCGCTGCCAGCGCTGCGGCCGGCCGCACTCCGTGTACCGCAAGTTCGGCCTGTGCCGGATCTGCCTGCGGGAGATGGCGCACCGCGGCGAGCTGCCGGGCGTCACCAAGAGCAGCTGGTAAGAGAACACCCACTGAGATACGACACCGAAGGTCACCCGCATACGGCTCATTCGCCGGTATGCGACGTGAAACCGCGGTGAGGAAGGGCCCGAAGCCCACATGACCATGACCGACCCGATTGCGGACATGCTGACCCGCGTCCGGAACGCCAACTCGGCGCACCACGACGAGGTCTCCATGCCGTTCTCGAAGCTGAAGTCCAACATCGCCGAAATCCTCCAGTCCGAGGGCTACATCGCCAGCTGGAAGGTCGAGGACGCCGAGGTCGGCAAGACGCTGACCATCGACCTCAAGTACGGCCCCAACCGGGAGCGCTCGATCGCCGGCGTGCGCCGTGTGAGCAAGCCAGGTCTGCGGGTGTACGCCAAGTCCACCAATCTGCCTCGGGTGCTCGGCGGCCTCGGCGTGGCCATCATCTCCACGTCGTCGGGACTGCTGACCGACAAGCAGGCAGCCAAGAGAGGTGTAGGCGGGGAAGTCCTCGCCTACGTCTGGTAGGGGAGCGAGATGTCTCGAATCGGACGACTTCCGGTCACCGTGCCTTCCGGCGTCGACGTCACGATCGACGGCCGGGCCGTGATGGTCAAGGGCCCCAAGGGTCAGCTCAGCCTCACCGTCCCGGAGCCCATTTCCGTGGGTCGCGGCGACGACGGTGCGGTCGAGGTCACCCGGCCGAACGACGAGCGCGAGTCGCGCTCGCTGCACGGCCTGACCCGCTCGCTCATCAACAACATGGTCGTCGGCGTCACGGACGGCTACGAGAAGCGGATGGAGATCCACGGCACCGGGTACCGCGTGGTCAACAAGGGTGGAAGCCTCGAGTTCTCGCTCGGCTACAGCCATTCGATCACCGTGGACGCTCCCGACGGCATCGCGTTCGCCGTCGAGAACCCCACCCGCTTCTCGGTCCAGGGCATCGACAAGCAGCAGGTCGGCGAGGTGGCCGCCAACATCCGCAAGCTGCGCAAGCCCGACCCGTACAAGGGCAAGGGCGTGCGGTATGCGGGCGAGCACATCCGCCGCAAGGTCGGAAAGGCCGGGAAGTAAGTCATGGCATCGAATCTGAGTGGAACGATCAAGCGCGGCCGGAGCAAGGCCGCCGCGCGGGTCCGTCGCCACGTGCGCGGCCGCAAGCGGATCAGCGGCACCTCGACGCAGCCGCGCCTCGTCGTGTCGCGGTCGAGCCGGCACCTGTTCGTCCAGGTCGTCGATGACTCCGCGCGGCGGACCGTCGCCTCCGCGTCGACGATGGAGGCCGACCTGCGCTCCTTCGAGGGCGACAAGACCGCCAAGGCCAAGAAGGTCGGCGAGCTGATCGCCGACCGCGCCAAAGCTGCAGGAGTCGTGTCTGTTGTCTTTGATCGCGCCGGCAACAAGTACCACGGCCGGGTCGCGGCGATCGCCGACGGCGCCCGCGAAGGGGGCCTTTCCCTTTGATCACCCCACACAGTTGCTCGCTGCGCTCGCTACTTTGCGGGGGCCCCGATCAGCCTGCACTTACAGACGCAAGAGACTTTGAGATGAGGACCATCTGATGCCCGGACCACAGCGTCGAGGCACCGGTTTCGGTGCCGCCGGAGGCGGTGACCGGACCGGTGACCGCAACGACCGCCGGGGCGGTCGCGAGGGTCGCGACCGTCGCGACTCCCGCGACTCCGGCGAGAAGAGCCAGTACGTCGAGCGGGTCGTGACGATCAACCGCGTCGCCAAGGTCGTCAAGGGTGGTCGTCGCTTCAGCTTCACCGCCCTCGTCGTCGTCGGCGACGGTGACGGCACCGTCGGCGTCGGCTACGGCAAGGCCAAGGAGGTGCCCGCGGCGATCGCCAAGGGTGTCGAGGAGGCCAAGAAGGCGTTCTTCAGCGTGCCGCGCATCCAGGGCACCATCCCGCACCCCGTGCAGGGTGAGGCCGCGGCCGGCGTCGTCATGCTGCGCCCGGCGTCCCCCGGTACCGGTGTCATCGCGGGTGGTCCGGTCCGCGCCGTGCTCGAGTGCGCCGGCATTCACGACGTCCTCAGCAAGTCCCTCGGGTCGAGCAACGCCATCAACATCGTCCACGCGACGGTCGAGGCGCTGCGCAGCCTGGAGCGGCCGGAGGCCGTCGCCGCCCGTCGGGGCCTGAGCCTGGAGGAGGTCGCCCCGGCGGCGATGCTCCGGGCACAGGCGGCCGGCCGCCAGGAGCAGCGCGAGCGGGCCGACCGTCAGGTGGCAACCAGCGGAGCGGGTGCCTGATGCCGCGGCTCAAGGTGACCCAGACCCGATCGGAGATCGGCGGCAAGCGCAACCACCGCGAGACGTTGCGCAGCCTCGGTCTCAAGCGCATCGGTGACGTCGTCGTCAAGGAGGACCGCCCGGAGATCCGGGGCATGGTCCGCACCGTGACGCACCTCGTCGCCGTGGAAGAGATGGAGTGACCCATGGCTGACACCGACAAGAAGGTCCAGGAGGCAGCGGCACTCAAGGTGCACCACCTGCGTCCCGCGCCCGGCTCGCACACGCCTAAGGCGCGTGTCGGCCGAGGTGGCGGCTCCAAGGGCAAGACCGCCGGCCGTGGCACCAAGGGCAGCAAGGCGCGCAACCAGATCCCGGAGCGGTTCGAAGGCGGCCAGATGCCGCTGCACATGCGGCTGCCGAAGCTGCGCGGGTTCACGAACCCGTTCCGCGTCGAGTACCAGGTCGTCAACCTCGACCGGCTGGCGGCGCTCTACCCCCAGGGTGGGGACGTCACCGTCGAGGACCTCGTGGCCAAGGGCGCGGTTCGCGATGGCCGGCCGGTCAAGGTGCTCGGTACCGGCGCGCTGGACGTGAAGGTCGACGTGACTGCGCACCGGTTCTCCGGTTCCGCGAAGGAGAAGATCGAAGCGGCCGGAGGGTCGACGACGACTCTTTGAGTCTGCTCCGTTGCGTGGGGCCGGCTCTCCTTCGGGGAGGCCGGCCTCACGGCATTTGCGGCAGGCGATCACGGCACTGAGCAGATATGGGTCTAGGGCACCGACTCCGTACCGAGCACCGGGTTCTGGACGGCGCCGGCAAGGCGGGCTTGAAGATCTCGATCGCCTGTGAGAACGGCTGATGACGAGTCGAACGGTCCGACCTTGGCAGCGGCGATGGCGAGAAGGCGGGGCTCCTGGTCAGGCGACGACGCCGGTGGCGGGGGTGCGGCTCCGCGCACGGTATTCTCTTCCGGTTGACCCTCGGGTCGCCCGCACCATCAGCACCACCAGCAGACGCAGCAGGTCTCCGATCACTCTCGGGGCCTTCCCAGGAGGATCAGTGCTCTCGGCCTTTGTTCGGGCGTTCAGGACGCCCGACCTGCGCAAGAAGCTGCTGTTCACGCTCTTCATCATCGCGATCTACCGACTTGGGACCGCCGTGCCCACCCCGGGCGTGGCCTACACCAAGGTCCGCGACTGCCTCGCCGGCGCCGATCCGCAGGCCGGCTTCATCGGCCTGGCCAACCTCTTCAGCGGCGGCGCGCTTCTCCAGCTGTCGATCTTCGCGCTGGGGATCATGCCGTACATCACGGCGAGCATCATCGTCCAACTGCTCACCGTGGTCATCCCGCGGTTCGAGGTCCTCAAGAAGGAAGGGCAGGCCGGTCAGACCAAGCTGACGCAGTACACCCGCTACCTGACCATCGGTCTGGCCGTCCTCCAGAGCTCGACGCTGATCACCTTCGCGCGGAACCCACAGCAGATCTTCGGCCCCTCCTGCACGTCCATCCTCACCAGCGACGACATGGTGACCATCGTCATCATGGTGCTGACGCTGACCGCCGGCACCGGGCTCATCATGTGGATGGGTGAGCTGCTCACCGACCGCGGCATCGGCAACGGCATGTCGGTCCTCATCTTCACGTCCATCGCGTCCGGCTTCCCCGGCTCGCTGTGGGCCATCCAGCAGAAGGACGG